>JADGPC010000206.1 GCA_017882645.1 Streptosporangiales bacterium
ACGCCATGGCCACCAGCCCGGGAACTGATCCCGGCCGGGCCAGCTGGCAGATCGCCGTCCAGACGGCCCGGGTCCTGGTCACCGGCGCCCGCCCGGCGAGCCGGGATCGAGGACGCGGAAGTCGATGAACCCGGCGTTGCCCTTGATGACGGGGCAGCAGCTCGGCGCTCAGGAACTCGACGACGTCCGCTCGCCGAGCGGCAGGGAAGGTGACACGGAGGATGGCGGCGTGCATGTCACCAGCCTGCCATGTCCGTGGGCCGAGTGGTCGGCCGTCCCTCGCGAGGCCGCGAGACACCTCGCTGAAACGGCCTAGTGCCCGCGCCCGCAGCCTCGGTCCCGGAGGATCGGCCCGACGAAGGCGCCCATGGTGGTCGGGCGGACCGTCCCGTACTGGGCATCACGGCCGTAATCCTTGCCGTTCGTCATGTTCCCGAACTCCCAGACGCAGCTGCCGCCGACCTTGGCCTGAGTCCAGAACGGGTAGAAGTGACCCGGGCCCTTGGGCGGCATGACGCAGCCGTGTCCCGTCGTCAGGTTGCACTTGGTGTTGAACTCCGTCGCGCTGGCGTCGGTCATGAACTGGAACCGCGGGTACGGATGACCGCCAGAAGTCGGCTCGTGCTGGAGGAACGGCGACGGGAACTTGGACGCCGTCGTCGAGTCTGGCCAGTCCGGGTAGTACCCGCTGCCGTCGTAGTCGAGGTCACCGATCGCATCGTCGAACACATCGCATCCGGTCACCAGGTTGGGCGGCGCCGTTCCGCCGTGCGTGTCGCCTGCCCGGTAGCAGGGCGAGTCGTCGGGCTCGAAGGCAGCCGATGTGTCCTTGGTCTTCTCGTACGGGCCCCGGCAGGTGGTGAAGGTGGTGTCCTTGACCCCGCTGACCTTGCCCTGGACGAACGTGCACGGCTCGAAGTGACCGATCTCGAACTGACTGTTGATCATGTAAGGACCGATGCCCCACGGGATGATGTTCTGGGCCCGCGCGGTCGAGTACTCCGGCTGGAAGTTGAAGGGGTGTCCCTTGCAGCTGAACGGGCTGGTGTTCATGAAGCCGTTGGCCGCCGACGCGATCATGAACCCGCTCTTGCCGGTCGTCAGGTCCGTTTCCCTGGCTTCCAGGGCATGACCGCCCGGGATCTTGGCGTCGAACATGCGCACCGTGATCTTGTCGCCCGGGTTCATCAGCAGCGTGCGGGAGTTCGGCGTCACCGTGGCCAGGTTGCTGAGCTGCGGGCTCGGCGGCCCGGTCGGTACCCCGTTGGTCTGGATGAACCCGAAGTTGACCGGCTCGACGCAGTTGTTGTTGCACGGCCCCGAGCCGTCGCCCGTGCACTCGAGGCTGTCGATGTTGAGCGCCGAGCACCAGTGCGTGTTGTCGCAGCTGATGCTGTCGGAGAACGGCGCGAACCCGGGCGGGTAGAACTGCAGCTCGACGAACGCGGCCCCGCCTCCCTGGAAGTTACCGCGCGGCGCGTTCGAGTCCGATCTCGGCTTGCACGGCGCCAGCGGCGCCGAGTTCGGGTCGCAGACGGTTATCGAGAGCCACGGAGCGATGGACAGCTCGAACCAGTGCGTGTTGTCGTTTCCGGGGTGACTGACCGTCGGCTTGGCGAACGGGTCCCTCGGGAGCGTCTCGGCCATGGTGACGTTGCTGCCCGAGCCGCGCCTGCCCGACAGGAACCGGACTGACGGCTCGTCGTGCCCGATGTAGTGCCCGTTCTCGTAGAAACGCCCGCCGTAAGGTCCGCGCGGATCGGCGCACATGAAGCCGTTCTTCACCGGGCGCTGGATCGGGCTGAGGCCGTTGCAGTCAAGCCCGCCGACCGCGCGCGGCTGGACGGCGGCCGGCCGTCCTGCGCTCGCCGTGCTGGTCGTGGCGGTGGCAGCCAGGGCCTGCGCCCCGAGCGCCGCCACGACGCCGACCGCCAGCGCCGCCGTCACAGTGAGCCGGTGAACCTTGCCGGAACCGCGCATCGCGATCTCCCTCAAGTGAGCCCGATCACGAAACCCTAGCCACTCTGGTGCCGCCCATCGCGGCAATTGGCATGGATCAGGCAATAACGGAATGATCGCAGCTTCATAACGGAGGTCTGCGCGGCATGGTCTCAGGGGTCCTGGGGGGGCGCGGCGCCTGACTCCAGCCAGAGGTTGAATGGCGGAAGCCAGTCGCTGAACGGAGCATCGTCAGCCTGGACGAGGGTGATTTCTATCGGGAACTCGCCTTCGTCGATCGGCTTCAGGGACAGCTGCATCTCGGCGGTGCCGACCGGCACATCGACCTCCAGGCGTGACGGCAGTACTTCCACCGGCCCCGAGATGCGCACGCTCACTCCGGTCAGCGGCCCGCCAGATTCGTTCGTGACGGTCAGGATCACGCGCGTCCAGCGGCCGAACGGCAGCCTGGTCCTGTCGACCTGGCACGAAAGTCGCTGGTATGGCGCAGTGATGGCGTCGACCTGGCCGGTCAGGATCCGGCGGAACAGATGCACGTTGACGTCTAGGTCGCTCGCTGCCGCTTGAAGATCGAGGGTGCCGGGGGGCTGGAACATCGCCCACGAGCGCAGTTCCTGCTGTAGCTGATCGGACAGCCCGCGGGCCACGGTGCGCAGCGCGGCGCGGACCTCCACCTGGTCCTGGTAATCAACCTGAAGGATTTCATCCCGCAGCGCCGTCGCTATCCGCAGGACCCCGTTGACCGAGCCCAGCATCTGGCCTTCCCCTTTCGGGACCATCACCATCCGGTCGCGGATGGCCAGCGCCGGGAAGAAAGACGAGAAGGTGTGCGGAAAGAACGGCACCACGGTGGGGTCGTAGGTGTGCGAGGCGACGGTTACCACCGGCCAGTACACCTGGAGATAGATGCGCTCGCCGAGCCAGGTGAGCCAGTTCACGCCAAGCGACAGGCCAAGTTCGGGCGGTATGGCAGCCTGCAGGAGCTGCGAGTAGCGCGTGCCGACCTTGAGGTTATCGGCGATCCGGCCGGTATCGATGCTGTAGACCTCCACGGGCAGGTCAGGATCGATGTTCTCGGCGATCAGCCGGCGGACGACCGGCACCACGTCCAGGCTGCCGGCGTGCACGAAGAGCTCAGCTTTCATGACTCACTTCCTGGATCGGCCGAGCACTTGCTCGGCGATGGCTCTCGATCGGGGCGGCAGGGCCGCGGTGACGTCACACGCGCCTGGGTCGGTGCCGAGCCAGGACGGGCGCGGGTGCGCGATGGCCGCTTCGTACCGGCGCACCGTGCTGATGGCGACTTCGTCCCACTGGTGCCGGAGCGCTTCTTCCCTGGCCGCCAGGCTTGCCTTCTCCCTGGCCTGGTCGTCCGTCAGCAGCCGGACCAGTGCCTGGGCGAAGCGGAGGTGGTCACCGGCAGGCACCAGGATCCCGGTCCTGCCGTCATCGACGATCTCGGCCAGTCCGCCGGTGCGTGCGGCCACCACCGGCCGCCCGCATGACATGGCCTCGAGCGCGACCAGGCCGAACGGCTCGTAGCGGCTCGGCATCGCGACCACATCGCAGTGCCCGTAGCAGCGGACCAGGTCTTCTCCGCTCTGCCAGCCGACGAATTCGACCCGCGCCATAACCCCCAGGTAGCGGGCCAGCCGCTGCAGGTAGAGCGCCTGGTCCCCGTCTCCGGCGATGACCAGGCGAGCCTGCGGCAAGCGCGCCAGCACGGCGGCGAACGCGCGAAGCAGGACGTCGACTCCCTTCTGCGCCACGAGGCGGCCGACAAAAAGAACGACGGGCGGGTCATCATGGCGGGCAGGCAGCGGCCTGAAGCGCGTGCTGTCGACCCCGTTGGGAATGACCGCTAGCGGGGGCAGGACGGTGTCGCGGTCAAGCAGTTCCTGCCGCACGGCCTGGCTGTAGACGATCCCGGTCGTCGCAGTCCTCAGCCCGAGCAGCTCCAGGTCCACGTGCGGGTGCTCGGTCTGCGGCAGGTGCACGCTGAACAGCAGCGGGGTCGCGACCCGGGCCGTCAGCCCGGCACCGGCCAGCGCCGTCAGCCAGTCGTGGCAGTGAACGACGTCGAAGGCGAGATCCAGCCGCTCGACAAGCCTGACGACCTCCGCCGAGAAACTGATCCAGAACCCGGTATTCCCGTCGCTTCCCTCGATCCTGCTGACCGGGACGGGTCGCAGCGTCACGCCGGCCGGCGGAGCCTGGTAGTCCCCTCGCTCGGGCACGAACAGGTCGACGCTGACTAGCTGCGCGGCTAGTGCGGCCGTGAGCGCGTCGACGTGAGTTCCCAGTCCGCCGTACACGTGCGGCGGATACTCGGACGCTATGAAGGCGACGCGCATGAGTCGGCCGCGTCAGCCAGCGTGGCCGAGAACGGACCGGGACAGCGCGACCCTGAAGCCCATGCTGAAGCCGAAGTCGTCGGCCGGAGCGCGCTCCCGGGCCGCGCAGCGGGCTGTCCATCGGCTGTTGCCCCAGGCGCCGCCTCGGATGACCCGGTGCCCTGGCACGCTGACCTGCTCACGGCCGTCATTGGCACGGTACGGATACGGGTCGAACAGGCTGCTGCACCACTCCCATACGTTGCCGCTCATGTCGGACACTCCGTAGGGGCTGTCGCCACCGGGCGCGTGCCCGACCGGCAGGCAGGTTCCGCGGCCGCCTTCCACGGTGTTGCACCGCTGCGCGTCCCAGGCATCGCCCCACGGCCAGGTATGCGGTTCCCGGCCCGAAGCGGCCTTCTCCCATTCGGCCTCAGTTGGCAGCCGGCCACCGAGCCAGCCGCAGAAGGCGAGCGCGTCATTCCAGGAGACGAGCACGACGGGGAAGTCGGCCTTCCCGTCGGGATAGACGCGTTCGCCCGGATGCCAGCAGTAGGGACGAGACCAGTAGTCATCCCGGTACGGAACGCGATGGTTGGTCGCGCCAGTGAAATCGGCATACTGGCGATTCGTGACCGGGAACCGGGAAATGTAGTAACCGGTCAATTCGACATCGTGCGGCGGTGCCTCCGCCAGGAACGCCTCCCGGTCCTCCAGCCGGGCTAGCTCGGCGGCCCGAAGCTCGGGCGTGCCCATGACGAACCGGGAACCTGGAATGTACACGAATTCGATGCCGCGGAATACCGAGCGGGCGGCGGTCACGTTCGCCAGCCCGTCTGGCCACAGCGAGCGCAGGGCGTCCGCGGCGACCGCGATCACGCGGTTCTCGGTCTGCTGGTAGGCGGCCGTCGCAATCACCTCGCCGGTGACCACGTCGATGACCGGGGAACCGCTGAACCCCTCGCCGATGCTGGCATCGCCGGACACGAGCTGCCATGCCGCAGTCCGGCCGCCACGGCTGTCGAGCACCATAGATGACCCGAGCGTCGCGTCCGCCCGGACGGCACCGAGCAGCCGGCGTGCCAGGCTGACGGCGCGGAATCCGGCCACCGTGACCATCCTGCCGCGTTCGGCGTCGAAGGCCAGCGGCAGCGCCGGCCCAGCGAGCCGGTCGGTGGCCAGTACCGCCAGATCGTCCGCTCCGTCGCTGTCGCCGGACGTGACCACGGTGGCCGGATGACTCCCGACCAGGACGTGCCCTTCGCCGCCGACGGCCCGCACCACGTGCGCGCACGTAATCAGGTAGCTGCGCGCGCCATCGTGCCTGACGACGTAGGCGGTTCCGAACTGCGAGTTGCGGTCGTCAGCACTGCGGACCGCGAAGACCGACTCGAGCAGGCCGTCATTCATCGGCGCTGTTCCGCTTGCTGAGCGAGAGTGTCACCGTGAGGTTCGCGCCGGCCCTGGCCTTGGTCAGGAATATGTTGCCCTCGCCCTCGAAACTGAGGCCGATCTCGACCTCGACGTGCTCTACGTGCAGATCGGTGATCGTATTCCAGACCGACGAGATCGGCTTGCAGACGCTCAGCAGTACGGGCTCGATCCGGTCGAGCGAGGATTCGACCCGGCTCGCGGCGCCACCAGCGATCTGCGTCGCCTCGCCGGGGCTGACTTCCGCCTCGACCAGGAGCCCGTCGGACAATTCGATCAGCTTAGTGGCCACTTCGGCGCCTCCGGATTCTTCGACCATTTCATGACGCTCATAATGGCCCGCGGGCACTTCCGCCGCCAGTAACCGGGACAGGCGCGGCAGCCTGCCGCTAAGGATCGTCCTCCGCGGGCACCGCCCGCGCGATCGAATACGGCTGGCCGCCGATGCCCCACTCGTCGGGACCCACCTCGTAGATGGCTACCCGGACCCGCTCGACCGGGGTGTCGAGTGAGGATGCCACGGCCTGCGATACGGCGGCGATCAGGGCGTGCTTCTGCTCGATGGTCCGCCCGCGCACCATCGTGACCTGGACGAAGGGCATCGATACTCCTCAGCTAGCGGCACGACTACCGGCAGGCAACCTCGATCGTTCCGAGCCGGTCGAACCTGGCCACGATCACGTCGCCAGGGGAGACGGGCACGGCCTCGGTCAGGGCACCGGACAGCACGACCTGCCCGGCATGCAGCCCGCGGCCGCGCGTGGCGAGCGCCCGGACCAGCCACGCCACGGAGGCCGCCGGATGGCCAAGCACCGCGGCGCCCGCCGCCGTCGCGACCAGCTCGCCGTTCTTCTCCAGCACTACTCCGGTCAGCCGGAGGTCCAGGCCCGCCGGATCGGTGGCCTGGCCGCCGAGGACGAAGCCGGCGCCAGAGGCGTTGTCCGCGACCACATCGGGGTGGGTGAAGGAATAGCCAGCGAAGCGCGAGTCGAGCACGTCGATCGCCGGGTACACGGCGGCGGTCGCGGCCAGCACCTGCGAGGCCATGATGTGCCGACCTTCGAGATCGGCGCGCAGCAGGAAGGCGATCTCCGGCTCGCACCGCGGCTGGATGAACCGGGAGCATCGCAGCGGCTGGCCCACGTCGATCGCCATGTCACCGGTCAGCCAGCCGTAGAGCGGCTCGTCGACCTTCATCTGCCGTTGCTTCGCGACGCTGGTCAGTCCGAGCTTGGCGCCGACGACCGGCAAGCCCCTGGCGACACGGTCGGCGACCACGGCGTCCTGCACCTGATAGGCCGTCGCGACATCGAACAGGCCGGCCGTGGTAGTCAGCGCCTCGATCCCGGCGCCCTTCTCCGCTGCCTCGATCAGGCGCGCCGCGAGCTCAGCGGGCTCGCTCATCGGTCTGCGCCCACGGCCTGCTGCCCCGCCTCTTGCTGCCCCGCCGCTTGCTGCCCCGCCTCTTGCTGCCCTGCTTTCCTGGCCGCGAGCTCGAGCGCGACGTCGATGATCATGTCCTCCTGGCCGCCGACCGCCTTGCGCCTGCCAAGCTCCAGCAAGATCTCGGCCTGTGAGACGCCGTAGCGCTCGGCCGCCCGCTCCGAGTGCAGCATGAACGAGCCGTAGACTCCGGCCAGGCCGAGCGTCAGCGCGGCCCGGTCCACGATCTGCGGCCGTCGCAGCGCGGGCCGGACGATCTCCTCGGCGACGTCCATCAGGGCCAGCGGCTCGATGCCGGTGTCGATGCCCATCTTCTGGCAGACGGTCACGAGAGTCTCGGTCGGGCAGTTGCCCGCCCCCGCTCCGGCGCCCGCCGTGCACCCGTCGATGTGCGTCGCGCCGGCCTCGAGCGCGGCCAGCGAGATCGCCACCGACAGCGACAGATTCTCGTGCGCATGCATGCCGACCGCGATGTCCAGGCCCTCGACCAGCGCCGTGATCCGCTCCCGGGCCTGCGGGACGGTTAGCGCACCGGCCGAGTCCACGCAGTACACGATGTCGGCGCCGAAGTCCTGCATCAGCCTGGCCTGCGCGAGCAGTTCTTCCGGAGCGAGCATGTGACTCATCATCAGGAAACCGACGGCCTCCATGCCGAGCCGCTTGGCCATCCCGATGTGCTGCTCGGCGATGTCCGCCTCGGTGCAGTGGGTGGCCACCCGGGCCACGCTGACGCCGACCTCGCTGATCGCCTTCAGGTCCTCGGCCGTCCCGATCCCCGGCAGCAGCAGGCAGGCGATCCGCGCCTGCTTCGCCGTGGCCACGGCCGCGGAGATCAGCTTCATCTCATCGGTCCCCGAGAACCCGTAGTTGAACGACGAGCCGCCGAGACCGTCGCCGTGCGACACCTCGATCACCGGGACGCCGGCGGCGTCCAGCCCGGCGACAATCCCGGTCACCTGGTCGAGCGTGTACTGGTGCGCCACGGCATGCGAGCCGTCGCGGAGCGTGGAGTCGGTCAGCCTGAACGGGGCGGTCATGCCGCCACCCCCGCCAGGTGCCCGGCCTTTGCCTCGCCCACCCTGACCGCGGCCGCGGTCATGATGTCCAGGTTCCCGGCGTACGTCGGCAGGTAGTCACCGGCCCCGGCCACTTCCAGCAGCACCACGACGCGGTGCGGCACCAGGCCGCCCGGCGTGCCGAACGGGCCTTCCTCGATGACCGGGCGGTTCTTCAGCCGGTACCCGGGGACGTAGCGGGCAACGTCGGCCACCATCTGCTCGACGGAAGCGAGCACCGCGTCGTGATCGCTTCCTTCGGGGAGCGCGCAGAACACCGTGTTGCGCATCAGGATCGGCGGATCGGCCGGGTTGAGGACGATGATCGCCTTGCCGATCGTCGCGCCGCCGATCTCTTCTAGCGCGCGGGCCGTCGTCCTGGTGAACTCGTCGATGTTCTGCCTGGTGCCTGGCCCTGCGGAGCGGGACGCGACGGTGGACACCATCTCCGCGTACGGCGTTGTCGTCGCGCGGCTCACGGCGGCGACGATCGGCACCGTCGCCTGGCCGCCGCAGGTGATCATGTTCACGTTCGGCGCGTCCAGATGCTCGCCGAGGTTGACCGCCGGGACGACCTTGGGCCCGCGCGCCGCCGGAGTCAGGTCGATCGCCGCGATGCCGAGCCCGGCGAGCACCGGGGCGTTCCGCACGTGCACGTAGGCGCTGGTCGCGTCGAAGACCAGGTCGATCTCGGCGGCATGCTCGCGAAACCAGTCGATCCCGCTGTGCGGCGCCTCGATTCCCAGCGCCCTGGCTCGGGCCAGTCCGTCGCTAGCCGCGTCGATGCCGACCAAGGCGACCAGTTCGAGCGCCTCCGACCGGCTCAGCTTGATCATCAGGTCCGTGCCGATATTGCCCGATCCGATGATCGCGCACCGTACTGTCATCCGCGCCTCCTCGTGGCCCCGTCAGTCATGCCGCGCCCGGGCGGCTGGTCCGTCACGCGATCCGCATGCTGACCGGGCCAAGCCGGTCGAACTCGGCCCGGAAGCGCTGGCCGGGCGCGATATCAATGGCCCCCTGCAGCGCTCCGGTCATGACGAACTGCCCGGCCCGCAGCGACTCGCCGAGGCGGGCCAGTGTCCGCACCAGCCAGGCCGTCGCGTGCAGCGGGCTGCCGAGCGCGGCCGCTCCCGCACCGGTCGCGATCACCTCGCCGTCCAGGCTGAACACCATCCCGGTCAGGCGCAGGTCGAAGCCGGCCACTGGGACGACCGCCGAGCCGAGGACGATCGCACCGCTGCTGGCCAGGTCGGCGATGGTGTCGGCGAGCTTGATCCGCCATCCGCTGATTCGGCTGTCGACGATCTCGATCGCGGCGGTGGCCCCCGCCACCGCCCTGGCCACGTCGAGCGCGGTGCAGTCGGGTCCGGCCAGGTCGTCGCTGAGCACCAGCGCGATCTCGGCCTCCGCCTTGGGGTGGATGAAGGCGCCGGCTCGCACCTCAGCGCCGTCCGGATGCACGTGCGAGGCGAGCACCGGAGCGAAGTCGGGAATGTCGATGCCCAGCAGCCGCTGCATCGGCCCGCTGGTCAGCCCCAGCTTGTAGCCGACGACCCGGTCGCCGTCGGCCAGCAGCCTGGCCACCAGAGCACTCTGGACCCGGTACGCGTCCGTCACCGACATGTCGGCGTAGCTGTCGGTCAGCGGCTCGATCGGCACGCCGGAGCGCCTCGCGGCGTAAAGCGCCTCGCCGAGCTCGGCGACTGCTGGATCGGACATCACCGTCAAGACCGTACCTCCTGTCGGGCCTCCTGCGCCTATTACACCAAGGCTCGGCCTGGTAGCCGGAATCTGGTCGTTAATCAGTCGTATTCGCTGACAGACGACCAGGATCATGGACGGTCACTACGGCAGGTCTGGCCCTCCCGCGGCGCGCACCGCCGGAGCACGATGCCCGGCGTCGTCGTGGCGATCGCGGCACAGAGCGATCCCGACCGGAGCTTGCCTCCATTCACCGACCACTGCATGGTCGTACCGCCGGTTTCGCAGTTGGCGATCCAACCTTCGCGCCGACCGCCGACGTGGCCTGGACCAGGCACTCGCCGAGCAGCTTCGCGGGCAGCGAAAGTGTCGCGTTCACTGCCTTGCGTCCGTATCCGCCCATTTACCAAAGATCAGTGCAAATGCCAATCCAGGCCGTGTCCATTGCGTCATGGCCGCCGCGCCGGTCAGTCGAAGGTGACCTGGTCAGTGGGACCGACCTCGACGGAAGTGGCCAGCACCTCGGCGCCGATCCAGTCCCGGTAGCCGAGCAGGTCGGCGTCGGACGAGGACAGCCACAGCGCGATCCGGTCCGACAGGCCGAGCCCGGCTTCCTTCCGCATCGTGTTGACCAGGTGGATGAGCTCGTAGACCCGGCCCTCGCGGCGCAGCTCGTCGTCGAGGGTGGTATCGAGCGCGACCGTCACCCCGCCGTCGGAGGTGACCGCCCACCCGGCCTTCTCCAGCCGCTCGACGATGACCTCGTCCGGCTCGAGCACGTGCCCGAGCACCTCGAACCTGGCGCCGTCGAGCTCGCTGAACTCGCCCGCGTCGAGCGCCTTCTTCACCAGCGGCATCGCGCTGCCCAGGCGGGGAGCGAGGACCCGGAAGTTCGGCTTGACCCGCAGCCCGCTGGTCTCGATCCGCTCCAGCCTGACTTCCTTGACCCGCAGCTCGTCGGCGATCTCGGCCAGGTAGTCCTCGATCCCGGCGGCGCCCTCGACCAGCAGCTGCCGCAGCGGCTGGCGCGTCTTCAGCCGGGCGTTCGCCCGGGCCCGGCGGCCGAGGTCCACGACCTGCCGCACGGCGGCCACGTTGGCGACCAGCCGGTCGTCGATGTGGCCGACCTCCGGCCAGCCGGACAGGAAGATCGACTCCGGGGCATCAGGGCAGGCCGGCACGACCAGTGACTGCCACATGTGCTCGGCCAGGAACGGCGCCACCGGCGCGATGACCCTGATCGACTGCACCAGCCCGCTCCACAGCGTGCGCAGCGCGGACTCGTCGCTGTTCCAGAACCGCCGCCTGGACCGCCTGATGTACCAGTTCGACATGTCGTCCAGGTAGGACTCGAACGCGCGGGTCACGTTCACGGTCAGGTAGCTCTCGTAGCCCGCCGTCGCGTCGGCCACCAGCCGCGCGGTGCGGGCGAGCAGCCAGCGGTCGAGCAGCTGCATGCCAGGCCACGGATCGCCGCCCGCGGCGACCGCGTCGAGATCGGCCAGACTGGGCGTGAAGGCCGAGGTGTTCGCGTAGCCGGCCAGGAACGAGACGCTGTTCCACAAGGTGAGCAGCTTGCGCTGGACCTCCTTGCCGGGGCCGAACCCGAACAGCAGGTTCTGATTTGGCGGCTGCTGGCAGAACTGCCAGCGCATCACGTCGGCGCCCATCTTCGCGAACGCCTCGTCCGCGCTGATCGCGTTCCCCCACGAGCCGTGCATCTCGCGGCCCTGCTCGTCCAGCATCTTCTCGTAGCCGAGCACCTTGCGGTAGGGCGCCCGGCCGGTCAGCGTGACCGACATGAACAGCTGCGAGTAGAACCACAGCCTGATCTGCTCGCGCATCTCCGAGACCCAGTCGGCCGGGAACCATTCCTCCCAGTAGCCGTGGTCCGGCAGGTCCGCGGTAGTCAGCCCCTTCGCCGCGCCGGTGGCATAGCCCTCCTCGATGAACTTCTGGTTCTCCCAGCCGAGCGTCGAGAACGGGACGATTCCCGCGTCCAGCCAGACGTCGCCGACCTCCGCGATCCGCTGCACCTCGCGGTCGCACTCCGAGCACCTGATGCGCACCGCGTCGATCCACGGACGGCGCAGTTCCTTCAGCCCGGTCAGCGGCGTGGTCGCCCGCTCGGCGAGCTCGGCCCGGGATCCGATTACGTTCAGGTGCCCGCACTCGCACGGGTAGAACGGCAGCGGCAGGCCGTAGTACCGGCGCCGGGAGATATTCCAGTCCGACATGTTGACCAGCCAGTCGTCCATCCGGCTGCCCATGTAGGCGGGGGTCCACTCGACCCCGCGGTTCGCCTCCCGCATCGGTTCCCTAATGTCGGTGACCGAGATGAACCAGTCGTCGGAGACGCGGAAGATCAGCGGCGTGTGGCAGCGCCAGCACTCCGGATAACGGTGCGTGATGTGACCGGCCCGGACGAGCAGCGAGCGCTGCCGCAGGTCGTTGACGACCTGATCGGCCACCTCGGAGGTGGACAGGCCGGCCAGCCAGCCGTACTCGGGGTAGAACCGGCCCGACTCGTCGACCGGGGTCAGCACGGGAAGGTTCTGGCTCCGGCCGAGGTCGAAGTCCTCCGAGCCGCAGCCCGGCGCGATGTGGACGACGCCGGTGCCGTCCTCCATCGAGACCTCGTCCCAGCCGACGACGCGGTGCTCGACCCCGGCGCCGGGCGCCAGGTAATCGAACGGGCCGCTGTACCGCCAGCCGACCAGCTCCGAGCCCGGCCGCACCTCGGTGAACGTCTCGCCCTCGGCGCGCTGGACCGCCATCCAGTCGCCGTCGGCCAGCCGGCCGTACTGCGCGTCGGGCCGGACCGCGGCGGCCACGTTGGCGGGCAGCGTCCACGGCGTCGTCGTCCAGATAACCAGGGCCTCACCTGGCCGGTCGAGCAGCGGGAAGCGGACGAACAGCGACGGGTCTGACCGGTCCACGTAGCTGCCGACCAGCTCGTGGGCGGAGATCGAGGTCCCGCACCGCGGGCACCACTCGGTCGGCCGGTGCCCCATGTACAGCCAGCCGCGCTCCTGTACGACCCGGAGGAACTTCCAGATGTACTCGATATTGGTGTCGGAGAAGGTGTAGTAGTCCTTGCCCCAGTCCATCCACTGGCCGAGCCGGACCGAGCCTTCGATCAGCGCGGCCGACGAGTTCTCCACGACCTCGCGGCACCTGGCCGCGAACGCCTCGAGCCCGTACTCCTCGATCTCGCGCTTGGAGTTCAGGCCAAGCTCGCGCTCGACGCCGACTTCGATCCACAGGCCCTGGCAGTCGAATCCGTTCTGGTAGCGCTGGTCGAATCCCCGCATGGCCTTGTACCGCTGGAAGGCGTCCTTGAGCGTCCGGCCCCAGGCGGTGTGCACGCCGAGAATCTTGTTCGCGGTGACCGGCCCGTCGGTGAAGCTGAACTTCGGGCCGCCGGAATTGCTGGCCCGGACCTTCGCGAAGATGTCCTGACGATCCCAGAAATCGAGGATCGCGCGCTCCAGCGAATCAGCGTCTGGCTTGTCAGACAGGGCAGGGAACATGGGCCGGAGTCTATCGTTTCCGCGGCGCTTCACCGGCCGGTGATGCCGCCCCCGCAGGCCTACCCGGTCACGAGCAGGCCGCGCAGGTACGCCGCCTGGCCGGCGTGCTGGAGGTCGTCGGCGACCACGCTCACCAGCCGGACTCCGAGCGTGACCGGCGGATCCCAGTTCTTGTCCACGATCCGGTCCAGATCTTCGTCGGTCAGCGTCTGCACGTACGTCAGCGAATGCTGGTAGACGGCGTCGTGGTAGCCGGTGAGCAGCTCGCCGGTCGGCACGCGCACCGCCCCCACATCCTCGGGCCCCTGGCCATAGCCGTGGGCGGCGTCGTCGAAGGGCAGGTCGAATCGCCTCGCCCAGCCGCCGGCTGTCCAGGTCTGCTCAACCCCGGCCACCGCCGCGATGTGGTCGTCCTGGATCCTGGTCAGGTGCCAGATGAGCCACGCGATCGAGTTGGCCGTCGGCGTCGGACGGTAGGCGAGCTGGTCGGCCGTCAGGTTGTCGGTCGCCTCGTGCACCACTTCCCTGACCCGGCCAAGCGCGTCAGCGAGCAATTCGGCTGTCGTCATGGGGTACACCATCCCTCAGAGATCACCGTCGGATTCCGCACCTGTACCTGCATCAGATCACACGGACCGAGGACGGCCACATGACGCCCAGGCGCAGCAGCATCGAGATTAACCCGCTCTTCTCCCGGCCGGGTGAAGCCACCACGCGGCCCAAGTACGCCCTGGCCGACGATCCGATGCTGCCGGAGACCGCCTACCAGGTCGTGCACGACGAGGCAATGCTGGACGGCAACGCCCGGCTGAACCTCGCGACCTTCGTCGGAACCTGGATGGACCACGCCGCCACGCGGCTGTACTCGGAGTCGTTCGACAAGAACATGATCGACAAGGACGAGTATCACGCCACCGCGGAGATCGAGGACCGCTGCTGGAAGATCCTGGCCAGGCTCTGGCACGCACCCGATCCGCACGCCGCCATCGGCACCTCGACGATCGGCTCGTCCGAGGCGTGCATGCTCGGCGGGCTGGCCTTCAAGCGCCGCTGGCAGCAGGCCAGGCGCGCGGCAGGCCAGCCAGCCGACCGGCCCAACCTGGTCATGAGCTCGGCCGTCCAGGTCTGCTGGGAGAAATTCGCCAACTACTGGGACGTCGAGCCGCGGCTGGTGCCGATCACCGAGGAGCACAAGACCCTGGACGGCCACGACCTGGCCTCCTACGTCGACGAGAACACCATCGGCGTGGTCGCGATCATGGGCGTGACGTACACCGGCATGTACGAGCCGGTACGGGAGCTCGCCGCGGCGCTGGACCGGATCCAGGCCGAGACCGGCCTCGACATCCCGATCCACGTCGACGGCGCGTCCGGGGCCTTCATCGCGCCGTTCCTGCAGCCAGAGCTCGAGTGGGATTTCCGGCTGGAGCGGGTGCACTCGATCAGCACGAGCGCGCACAAGTACGGCCTGGTCTACCCGGGTCTTGGCTGGGTGATCTGGCGATCGGCCGAGTACCTGCCCGAGGACCTCGTGTTCAAGGTCAGCTACCTGGGCGGGTCGATGCCTACCTTCGCGCTGAATTTCTCCCGGCCTGGTGCCCACGTGCTGCTGCAGTATTACAACTTCCTGCGGCTCGGGCGCGAGGGGTACCGGTCGGTGCAGCAGGCCTCGCAGGACGTGGCCAGTCACCTGGCCGACGAGATCGTCAAGCTGGCACCGTTCGAGCTGTGGGGCGACGGTCCCGGCATCCCGGTGCTGGCCTGGCGGCTCAAGCACGGGTACACCGACAAGTGGGACCTGTACGACCTCGGCAACCAGCTCCGCCAGCAGGGCTGGCTGGTCCCCGCCTACCCGATGCCCGACGATCTGGCCGACGTCACCGTGCAGCGCGTGGTGGTCCGCAACGGCCTGTCGATGGACCTCGCCGACAAGCTGCTCGATCAGATCGAGGCATCAGTGAAATACCTGGACGCGCTGGACGGCCCGCTGCCGCACGAGGGCCGGCCGACCATGCCGTTCCACCACTAGAAGCTGGTCGTGCGGCTAGCCGGGCAGCACGCCGTCGCTGGTCAGCGGCAGCGATCGCAGCCGGCGGCCGGTCGCCTCGAAGATCGCTGCCGCGATGGCCGGCGCCACGGCGATCATCGGCGTCTCGCCCGCCCCGGCCGGCGGCAGGTCGGGGCGGCCAAGCAGGATGACCTCGACCGGAGGGATGTCGGCCAGCCGCGGCACCCGGTACGCGGAGAAGGCCCCGTTGGTGATCACTCCGTCGGTGAACCTGATCGCCTCGAACATCGCGCCGCCGAACGCCATCACGGTGGCGCCCTCGATCTGGTTCCTGACCGTCTGCGGGTTGACGAGCGCACCGCAGTCATAGCCCGTGACCAGCCCGGTTACCCGGACCTGCCGTCCGCGCCCGATCACGACCTGCGCGGCGGTCACCACCCGGCCGTCTTTCTCCAGCCCGCAGGCGATGCCCACGCCGACACCCGGGATCCGGTCCCGGCCGGCCTCCCAGCCGATCTCCGCGGCGACGGCACGCAGCACCGCCGCCAGCCGGTCGTCGTCGAGGTTGCGCAGCCGGAACTCGACCGGGTCGATCCCGGCCTTCTCCGCCAGCTCGTCGATCATCGACTCCCTGGCGAAGGTGTTCGCCGTAGCCGCCAGCGCCCGGTAGGACGCCTGGGGGAGCGGGCTGTGCGCGGGCTGGTACTCCAGGTGCAGGTCGGCGATCTTGTAGGGGACGCCGATCCCGGCCGCGCCGGAGTTCACGTTGCGGTGCGTCCAGCCGGAGAGCCGGCCGTCGGCGGTAACCCCGGCGGCGATGTCGATCACCGCCGCCGGCCGCAGCGTGCCGACGGTGAACTCCTCGGACCGGCTCCAGCCGACCCGCACCGGCCGGCCAGCCTGCCGGGCGAGAGTCGCGGCCTCGACCGAGATCCCGGCCGCGTGCTTGCCCCCGAATCCGCCACCGGTAGCCGGGACGACGATCCGCACGTCGTGCTCGTCCAGCGTCAGCGCGGCCGCGACCTGTGCCCGGACCGGGAACGGGGTCTGCGTGCCCGTCCACACGGTCAGCCGGCCGCCGGCGTCCCAGGCGGCCACCGCGACCCTGGTCTCCATGGCGGCGGGGGAGATGTAGGCGGTGGTGTAGGTGGCCTCGCAGCGGATCGCGGCACTCTCCAGCGCGGTCGCCGCCGATCCCTCCTGATGGTCGAACGGACCGCCCCACCGGCCGGGACCGCCTGCTGACGGGTGCTCGCGCAGGAACTCGGTCAGGCCGGAGTCGGACGGCGCGTCGGGCACGTCCCAGGTCGCGCCGGCCCGCAGCTCGGCCACCGCGGCCGTCGCGGCCTGCTGGTCCGGCGCGACCACGCCGACGAGGTCCTCGGTCCGGACGACCAGCACGTCGGGCCGGCCGCTGAGCGCAGCGGACTCGAGCGAGCGCAACGTCGCCCCTGGTACCGGCGGTCGCAATATGACCCCGTGCCACATTCCTGACTGACTGAGATCGGAAACGAACCGGCGAGCGCCGGTCACCGCGGCGGCGGTCCCCGGCGGCAGGTGCGGCTGCCCGGCCAGCTGCCAGCCAGCCGGATCGGACAAGGCGGGCTCCCCGGTCACGATCTCGACCCGCCGCTCGGACGGCCGGACCGGCAGCACGGCCCGCGCGTAGGCGGCCGTCTTGCGCAGCGCGTCCCCGGCGTCGGGCATCGAGCGGCTGCCGAACGTGCCCATGTCGTACGGGCACAGGTCGGTGTCGCCCATCGCCAGGCGCACCTGGTCAAGCGGGACGCCGAGCTCCTCGGCGACCAGCAGCCGCAGCGCGGTCCTGTTGTCCTGCCCGACGTCGACCTTCCCGGTGAACGCGATCACCTGGCCGTCAGCGTCGATGTGCAGCCACGCGGTGCTCGCGGTCGTCCAGACCCCCGGCGCTGGCTGCTTGTCGAGCGCCACGACCAGGCCGTCGCCGAGAATGGCGAACCAGTCTCGGTCCGTCGCGCGGGTCAGGTCCCAGGGCCGCCGGGGCCGCAGCGGCGCTGCCCCGGGCAGCGGCGGTCCCCAGCGGTCGGCGTCGGCCCGCGATCCGGCGTCGCCAGCAGCGAGGCCGCCTGGCGGGCCGCCGGCCACCGTGGTGTCGCCGCTGGCCAGGGCCGCCGCCCGGTGCACGGCGCGGCGGATCCGCGGGTAGGTGCCGCACCGGCAGATCTGGCGGGCCAGGGCCGTGTCGATGGCGGCGTCATTCGGCCGCGGGTCGCCGGCCAGCAGCGCGGCCGAGGTCAGGACCATGCCAGGGGTGCAGTAACCGCACTGTCCCGCGCACTCCAGCACGAACGCCTGCTGCACCGGGTGCAGGCCCGCCTCGCCGCCGGGGGCGAGACCCTCGATCGTGGTGATCGCGGTACCGGCCACCGAGCCGGCGGTCCGCTGGCAGGACCGGACCGGCTCGCCGTCGACCAGGACGGTGCACGCGCCGCAGGCGCCTTCGCCGCACCCCGGCTTGGCCCCGGTCAGGCCAAGCTGGTCGCGGAGCGCCGACAGCAGCAGCGCTGATTCCGGCACGGACGCGCTGGCCCCGTTAACCGTAAAAGTGATCTGTCGTGCCATGTCACCATCCTTGCAGTACCGCTCATCAGCGCAGATGATGGCCCGCGGCGTGGTGGCCGCCTCAGCCGCCGGCGATGGCGCCGATGACGAGCAGCGGCTCGCGGCCGGACCGCACCGGCTCAGGCAGCGGGTAATCCGGCGCCTCGTGCGACAGATCTTCCTGGCAGGCGAAGAACCTGACGAAAGCGCGCCGCCGTCCGGTTCCGTGATCGCGGATGGTGCCGCGCAGGACCGGATAGCTGGCCTCGAGCGCGTCCAGCGCCTCGCCGAGCGTCACCGGAGCCGGGCCGTCCGCCGGCAGATCAAGGGCCACTTCCCCGCTCACGCCGGCCAGGGTCCGCAGATGCGCGGGCAGCTCAACCCGGATCATGGCAGCGTCTGGACCTCCACCGAGAGCACCGATGGCAGGTCCCTGACGACGGCGGACCAGGTCTCGCCGCTGTCGGCTGACGCGTATACCTGCCCGCCGGTGGTGCCGAAGTAGACGCCGCACGAGTCGAGCGAGTCGACATCCATGGCGTCGCGCAGCACGTTGACGTAGCAGTTGTCCTGCGGCAGCCCGGCTGTCAGCGGCTCCCACTCGTTTCCGCCCGTCCGGCTCCGGTACACCCGCAGCCGGCCGTCGGGCGGGAAGTGCAGCGAGTCGCTCGTGATCGGCACGACGTAGACCGTCTCCGGCTCGTGCGCGTGCACGGAGATCGGGAAGCCGAAGTCGGTCGGCAGGTCGCCGCTGATCTCATACCAGTTCGCCCCGGCATCGTCGCTGCGCATGACGTCCCAGTGCTTCTGCATGAACAGGACATCGGGCCGCTCCGGGTGCATCGCGATCCGGTGCACGCAGTGGCCGACCTCCGCCGCCGGGTCGGGCATGGTCTCCGATCGCAGGCCCTTGGTGATCGGGCGCCAGGTCTCGCCCGAGTCGTCGCTGCGGAACGCTCCCGCGGCCGAGATCGCCGCGAACATGCGGCCCTCGTTGACCGGATCAAGCAGGATCGTGTGCAGGCACATGCCGCCCGCACCCGGTGCCCAGGATGACCCGGTGTCGTGATTGCGCAGGCCGGACATCTCCCGCCAGCTCTGGCCGCCGTCGACGGACCGGAACAGGGCCGCGTCCTCGACCCCGGCGTAGACGGTGTCGGGATCGTGCAGCGACGGCTCCAGGTGCCAGACCCGAGCGAATTCCCACGGGTGCGGCGTGCCGTCGTACCACTGGTGCGTGCCGGGAACCCCGTCGTAGCTGAACTCATTGCCCACGGACTGCCAGTTCCGGCCGGCATCGTCCGAGCGCTGGATCTGCTGGCCGAACCAGCCGGTCGACTGCGACACGTACAGCCGATCAGGGTCCGCGGGGGAGCCCTTGAAGTGGTAGATCTCCCACCCGGCGAAATGCGGGCCGCTGATATCCCACTTCTCGCGCTTGCCGTCTGACGTCAGCACAAAGGCACCCTTGCGCGTGCCGACGAGAACTCGTACTCCGGTCATCTCAACTCCCGTGGGTTCTGCGCGAACCTCCGGACTGCCAGGGCGAGCTAGTGCCCGCCGCTGCCGTATCCGGAGTAGCCGTAGGGATCCATCGCGTAGGGGTCAGCTCCCGCGTACCCGCCGTTCTCCGGCACGGGGACCTGGTATCCGGGCGGGTCGTACAGCTCAGGCCGGTACTGCGGCTCCGGGTAACCAGCAGGCTGAACGTGGTCCGATGCCGCGGCGTAGTCGTTGCCAAGCCCGGCCGCCGAACCCGGCAGCGGCGACCCGGGCACCTGATACGCCGTTGTCTGGCCGACCGGAACCGGTGCGGCATAGATGGGATAGCTCACCTCAGGCTGGCCGCCAGGCAGCGCCCCGCCGAAGCTCGGCTCCGGGCTCGCCGGGTAGCCGCCCGCGAGGTAGCCAGGGTCGGGCCGCAGGTGCGAGCCTGACGCCGGCCCCGAGCCGCCGTATCCCTGATAGCTGGCAGGCGGCTCGGCCGGGCCCGGATAGCTTGCCGGGTCAGCGGGGAAGGCGTAGCTGCTGGTCGCCGGGGCCGGCTGACCGCCGAGGCCCTGATCGGCCTGATAGCCGCCGGCCGGCGGCGGCTGGTAGCTGGCCGGGCCGGGATAGGTGCCGCGGACGACGGTCTCGCCGCCGTAGCCGCCCTGACTGGCTGCGGCTGGCGGGTAGCTCGGCGCCGCGGTACCGCCGGAGCCCTGGTAACTACCCGGCCCATGACCAGCAGGCAAGGCGTAACGACCCGAATCCGCTGCGGGATAGCCGGGCGCCGGGCTGGCGTGCGCGGACCCGCTCGGCACCGCATAGCCACCGGAGGCGGCGGGAACCGAGTAACTCGCCGTAGTGCTGGCCGGCCCGGAGTAGGCGCCGGCCGGATACCTGTCCGCGCTGGCCGCCGCCGGTACCTGGTAGCTGCCCGGCACCGAGCTGGCCGACGGCGCCCGGTAGGGCTCGGTAGCAGAGCCGGCGTAGTCAGCCGCCGGGCGCTCATAATCGCGCGACGGGGCGCCGTAACCGGAGGTGCCCTCAGCCGGCCGCTGGTAGCTGTGCGGCTGGGTCAGGCCGTCGAGGCCGCGGACCTGCTCTGCCCTCGGCCCGGCCGGATAGGCCGGCTCACGGGACTCGGCGAGGTCACGGGCCCGGTGCGAGCCGGTATCCGTCGTGCGGCTCGCTGGCGGCCGCTCATCGGGTCCGGCCGTCCTGCTCCTGCGGTACGACCGGCTGTCGTCGGCCTGGATCCGCGGGAAGGAGGGGCTCGTCAGCGGATCGCCGTCGACCGGAGAGCCATGCCGGGAGTCGCCGGCCGGAGCGGGCGGCTGCGGCACGGGCTGAAGCCGCTCGGTGCGGCCGGCGCTGGCGCGGCGCGAGCCGGTTCCGCTGAACTCATCGCTCCGCTCGCTCACGTCGGGCTTGCGGGTCACGGGCGGCACGATCGGCGGGTCGGGCCGGCGGACCGGATCAGGCTGGCGGATCTGGTCTGGCTGGCGAGCCGGGCGGCCTGGTTGCTTGCCCCGTGATTCGCGGCCGGGCGATTCGCGGCCGGCGGCAGCCTCGGGCCGGTCGCCGCGGACGGGGCCCGGCGCCGCGTCCAGCCTGGCCTCGCCGCGCTCAGGCCGTGCCCGCTCGGCCGACTTCGCCGAGGTCAGCGGCTTGTCCGTAGTCAGCGGACGGTCCGAGGCAAGCTCCGCCCAGTAGTCGACGTCGGAGAGCTCGTCCCATTCGTTGCTGGGCCAGTC
>JADGPC010000020.1 GCA_017882645.1 Streptosporangiales bacterium
GCCCGCGTCGCGGAGGTCATCGTCGCGGGCGCCGACGGCGTGACGGCGGCGTCGATGGTCGACGCGCTGGCCCGGCGAGGGCACCGCAGGATCCTGGTCGAAGGCGGGCCTACCCTGCTCGGGCAGCTCGCCGCCGAGGGCCTGCTCGACGAGCTGTGCCTGACGATAAGCCCGCTGCTCGAGGGCGGCCATTCGACCGCCCGCGTGACGTCCAGGCAGGACCAGCCCGAACTGACCGGAATGCGGCTGGTGGCGCTGCTCGAGGATGAGGGCTTCCTGCTGAGCCGGTACGTGCGCGCCTGACGGCTCAGCCGCTTGGGCGCATGACGACTCAGCCGCTCTTGGGCGCCTCACGGC
The DNA here is from genome assembly GCA_017882645.1 of Streptosporangiales bacterium. Classification (GTDB taxonomy): domain Bacteria; phylum Actinomycetota; class Actinomycetes; order Streptosporangiales; family Streptosporangiaceae; genus Chersky-822. The sequence continues at coordinate 358 of JADGPC010000020.1, forward strand.
GAGGCCTCAGCCGCCCTGGCGCAGCCGCTCTAGGGCCTCGGCCAGGATCGCGGCGCCGTCGTTGGCCGACCGGCGTTCCTTCACGTAGGCCAGATGCGTCTTGTAGGGCTCGGCGTGCGGCAGGGGCGGCGGGCTGGTCGCGTCCCGGCCGGCGGGCACGCCGCAGCGCGGGCAGTCCCAGGTCTCAGGGACCGGCGCGTCGTTCGCAAAGCTCGGTATCGTCTCGTGGCCGTTACAGCAGAAGAACGACACGCGCATCCGCGGTGCGGCCTCGCCTCGTTCTGCCTCTCCCATGGGTCCTGCGCCGACACGGCTGCCGCGAATGGCGTTACCACTACTCAATGTTGGCCTCTTTCCGGGTGAAGCGCCGGTCCTGACATCGCGCCGCGGTGGTGGCGGCCCGTCACCTCAGCAGCAGACCGAGCGCGACAATGCAGACGAACCACAAGATTCCAGTGGTGATCGTGATCCGGTCGAGGTTGCGCTCGACCACCGACGACGACCCGAGCGAGGACGACATCCCGCCGCCGAACAGGTCGGAGAGCCCGCCGCCCTTGCCCTTGTGCAGCAGCACGAGCAGCACCATGAGCAAGCTCGTGATGATCAGGACGATAGAGAATGCGATAACCACTGCTGACGTCGTCCCTCCGGGTACACGGGTCAGGCCAGAGCCTGCTGATAACGACAGATCCTGACGAATCCTTCGTAATCGAGGCTCGCGCCGCCGACCAGTGCGCCGTCGATGTCTGACTGCGCCATGATGGCAGGCATGTTGTCGGGTTTCACTGATCCCCCGTAAAGGATACGCACTACTGCGGCCACTTCGTGACCATGGCGTGCGGAAACCCGCTCCCTGATAGCGGCGCAGACCTCCTGGGCGTCCTCCGGCGTGGCCACCTGGCCTGTTCCGATCGCCCAGACCGGCTCGTACGCGATCACCAGCCCGGCGACCTGCTCGCCCGTCAGGCCGGCCAGGCCGCCGTCGAGCTGTCCGATGCAATGCCGCAGGTGGTCGCCGGCCTCCCTGATCGCGAGCGGCTCGCCCACGCACAGCACGGGGGTCATGTCGTGCGCGATGACGGCCCGCGCCTTGGCGTTGACCAGTGCGTCGTCCTCATGGTGGTACTGGCGCCGCTCGGAGTGCCCGGCGAGGACGTAGCTGCAGCCCAGCTTGGCCAGCATCCGGCCGCTGACATCGCCGGTGTAGGCGCCGTCCTCGTGCGGCGAGATGTCCTGCGCGCCGTACTTGAGCTTGAGCTTGTCGCCCTGGACGAGGGTCTGCACGCTGCGCAGCGCGGTGAACGGCGGCAGCACCACGATGTCGGCGGCCGCGAAATCCTTGTCGGTCAGCCGGAACGCGAGCTGCTGGGTCAGGGCCAGGGCCTCGAGATGGTTGTTGTGCATCTTCCAGTTGCCGGCCACGAGCGGCTTGCGACCGGTCCCGCTCATCGGTTGCCCTCGAGCGCGGCGAGCCCGGGCAGCGTCTTGCCTTCCAGGTACTCCAGGCTGGCCCCGCCGCCAGTCGAGATGTGGCCGAAGGCGGTGTCAGGGAAATTCAGCTGCCGAACGGCCGCAGCGGAGTCACCCCCGCCGACGACGGTCAGTCCCCGCACCTGGCTGATCGCCTCGGCGACCGCCCTGGTGCCCTCGGCAAAGGCGGGGAACTCGAAGACGCCGACCGGTCCGTTCCAGAAGACCGTCCTGGCGTCGGACAGCTTGCTGGCGAACAGTTCCCTGGTCCGCGGGCCCATGTCGAGGCTCTCCCGGTCCGCGGGAAACTCGGTGACGGCGTACACCTCGTGCTCCGCGTCAGCGGCGAAGCCGGTCGCACCCACCAGGTCCGCCGGCAGCACGATCTCGACGCCGCGGGCGGCGGCATCCTCGAGTACGCCCTTGACGGTGGCGATCTGGTCGGCTTCCAGCAGGGAACGGCCGACCTCATAGCCCTGCGCGGCCAGGAACGTATAGGACATGCCGCCGCCGATGATGATCCGGTCGGCCTTGTCGAGCAGGTGCGAGATCACCGCGAGCTTGTCGGACGGCTTCGCGCCGCCGAGCACGACCACGTAGGGCCGCTCCGGATGCTGGGTCAGCCGGCGCAGCACCGCGATCTCGGCCTGCACCAGGTGACCCGCCGCGTGCGGCAGCAGGCCAGGCACGTCATAGACGCTGGCGTGCTTGCGGTGCAGCGCGCCGAAGCCGTCGCCGACGTAGAGCGTCGCCAGCGACGCGAGCCGGCGGGCGAGCCCTGCCCGCTGCGTATCGTCCTTGCTGGTCTCGGCTGGCTCGAACCGCACGTTCTCCAGCAATCCGACCCCGCCGTCGCGCAGGCCGCTGGCCACCTCGGCGGCCGACGGGCCGGCCACGTCCGAGGCGAGCGGCACCTCGTGCCCGAGCAGTTCGCTCAGGCGGCTGGCGACGGGCCGCAGTGACGGCCCGCCCGCTGCGCGCGCGGCGAAATCGTCGCCCTTCGGGCGGCCCAGGTGGGCGCAGATCAGCACCCTGGCGCCGCGGCTGGCGAGCGCGGTGATCGTCGGCAGGCTGGCCCTGATCCGGCCGTCGTCGGTGATCGTGGTGCCGTCCAGGGGCACGTTGAGGTCGGCGCGGAGCAGCACTGCCTGCCCGCCGACGTCGAGGTCGGCGATGTCTCGCATACCTGGTCGCCTAGTCGCCCAGGTGGCCGGCGACCAGCGCGGTGAGGTCGACTAGCCGGTTCGTGTAGCCCCACTCGTTGTCGTACCAGCCGATGACCTTCACCTGGTCCCCCTTGGCCATGGTGAGCGGTGCATCGAAGGTGCACGACCAGGGCGTGCCGACGATGTCCGAGGAGACAATCGGGTCCGTGGAGTAGTGCAGGTACCCGTGCAGCGGCCCGCTCGTGGCCGCCGCGAGGTAGGCCTCGTTGACCTCCTCGGCGCTAGCTTCGCGCTCGAGCTGGACGACCAGGTCGGTGACCGACCCGTCCATCACCGGCACGCGCATGGACATGCCGTCCAGCTTGCCCGTCAGCTCGGGAAGGACCAGAGACGTCGCCTTGGCGGCGCCCGTGGTGGTCGGGATGATGTTCTGCGCGGCGGCCCGGGCCCGGCGCAGGTCCTTGTGCGCGAAGTCCAGGATCACCTGGTCGTTGGTGTAGGCGTGGATCGTCGTCATCAGGCCCTTGACGATGCCGAAGCTGTCCAGCAGCACCTTGGCCATCGGCGCGACGCAGTTGGTCGTGCAGGACGCGTTCGAGATGATGTTGTGCACGGCCGGGTCATAATTCCCGTCGTTGACGCCCATCACGATGGTGATGTCCTCGCCCTTGGCCGGGGACGAGATGATGACCTTCCTGGCGCCCGCCTCGATGTGCTTGTGCGCGCCGTCGTGGTCGGTGAAGTGGCCCGTTGACTCGATCACCAGGTCGACGCCGAGGTCAGCCCACGGCAGCGCGGCCGGGTCTCGCTCGGCCAGCCACTTGATCTTCTGATCGCCTGCCACGATCGTGCCGTCGGCGGCCGAGACGTCGACGTCGAGCGTGCCCAGCACCGTGTCGTACTTGAGCAGGTGAGCGAAGGTCTTGATGTCGCCCAGATCGTTAGCGGCGACAATCTCGATCCCCGGCGTCCGCATCGTGTGGACCGCACGCCAGAAGTTCCGTCCGATCCGGCCGAACCCGTTGATTCCTACTCGGACAGTCACGTGCCGCTCCCCTTCGCTCTTGTCTCCGGCGGCACCGCGTGCCGCCAGTACGTCCCGGTAATACCTTGCTGATCACGCATCACGCGCACCATAACATCGGCTGGCAAAGCGCCGACAGGGCCGGTCATACCTGCCGGGCGGGCCCTTCGTCCCGATCAGGGCGCGAGCATGTCGGGCGTCAGGTGCGCCTCGGTGGTCGGGATGCCGAGGTCGATCGCCCGCTTGTCGGCCAGCGCCAGCAGCCGCCTGATCCGCCCGGCGATCGCGTCCTTGGTCAGCGGCGGCTCGGCGGACTGGCCGAGTTCCTCCAGGCTGGCCTGCCGGTGCTTGATGCGCAGCCGTCCGGCCTCGATCAGGTGCTCGGGTGCCTCCTCGCCGAGGATCTCCAGGGCCCGCTCCACCCGGGCGCCGGCCGCGACCGCCGCCCTAGCGCTGCGCCGCAGGTTCGCGTCGTCGAAGTTCGCCAGCCGGTTCGCCGTTCCTCGGACCGCGCGGCGGATCCTGCGCTCCTCCCAGGCCAGCACGCTGTCGTGGGCCCCCAGCCTGGTCAGCATGGCGCTGATCGCGTCGCCGTCCCTGACCACGACTCGGTCGATGCCGCGCACGTCGCGCGCCTTCGCCTGGATCCGCAGCCGCCGCGCGGCGCCGACCATCGCCAGGGCAACCTCAGGCCCGGGGCAGGTGAGCTCCAGCGACATCGACCGGCCTGGCTCGGTCAGCGAGCCGTGCGCGAGGAACGCGCCGCGCCAGGCGGCCTCGCAATCGCAGACGCTGCCGGCGACCACCTGCCGCGGCAGGCCGCGGACGGGCCGGCCGCGGCCGTCCACCAGGCCCGTCTGCCGGGCCAGGCTGTCGCCGTCCTTGACCACCCGCACCACGTAGCGGTTACCTTTGCGCAGGCCGCTCGGCGCGAGCACGATCAGCTCCGACGAGTGGCCGAAGATCTCCATGATGTCCTTGCGCAGCCTGCGCGCCGCGGCCCCGGTGTCGAGTTCGGCCTCGACCATGATGTGGCCGTTGTTGAGGTGCAGACCGCCGGCGAACCTGAGCAGCGTCGATACCTCAGCCTTTCGGCAGCACGGCTTGAGCACGATCACGCGGCTGAGTTCGTCCTTAACAAGGCTGGTCAGCGCCACCAATCTCACTCCCCCTCGAATATTTGCGCAAGAGCACCCGCAAGCAGCAGCGGGTCGTGCCGGTCTGGCCGGCCTGCCACCGCCAGGTCAGCCAGCACCAGCCGGGCGCCGAGCGCGTCGGCTGCCTCGTCCAGTTCGCCGGCCGTCTCCCTCACCGCGGCCTGGTCCGCAAGCACGACGTCGACGGCGAGATCCGGAGCATGGCTGGCGAGCACCTCCAGGTGAGCACGCGGAGAGAACCCTTCGGTCTCTCCCGGCTGGGGCGCCAGGTTCAGCGTGACCAGCCGCCTGGCCGGGGTGGCGATCAGCGCGCGCGCCAGCTCGGGCACCAGCAGATGCGGCAGCACGCTGGTGAACCACGACCCGGGGCCGAGCACCACCCAGTCCGCCTCAGCGACCCCCTGCACCGCTTCCGGGCAGGCGGGCGGGTCGGCAGGAACCAATGACATCGACCGTACCCGCCCCATCGTCGTCGCGCAGGCGACCTGACCTCGAATCGTGCTGACCTGAAAGGGAAACTTCGGGTCAACACCCTCCACCTCGGCCGCTAGCTCAAGCGGCACGGAGGTCATCGGCAGCACCCGGCCGTGCGCGCCCAGCAGCCTGGCGACCCAGTCGAGTCCCTCGACCGTGTCGCCGAGCAGCTCCCAGAGCGCCACGATCAGCAGGTTCCCGACCGCGTGGCCGCCGAGTTCGCCCGGCCCGGCGAACCGGTGCTGCACCACCCGGCTCCAGGTCGTCCCCCAGGAGTCGTCGCCGCACAGAGCGGCGAGCGCCATCCGCAGGTCACCGGGCGGCAGCACGCCGTACTCGCGCCGCAGCCTGCCGCTCGAGCCGCCGTCGTCGGCGACCGTGACGATCGCGGTCAGGTCGCGGGTGACCCGCCGCAGCGCGGACAGCGAGGCGAACAGGCCGTGGCCGCCGCCGAGCGCGACGACCCGCCGCCTGGCCGGCCTGCCCCTTGCTGTCCCGCGGAGCTCGCCCGCCGGGTTACTCACGCCCGAGATCGCGATGGGATACCTGAACGCCCGGCCACGGCCCGGCCAGCCTGGAGGCGAGCTCCTCGGCGATCGCCACGCTGCGGTGCTTGCCGCCGGTGCAGCCCACCGCCAGCGTCATGAAGTGCTTGCCGCTGCGCTCGTAGCCGTTCAGGGTGACCTGGAGCACCTCCAGGTAGGCGTGCAGGAACTCCTCGGTACCCGGCTGGCCGAGCACGTAGTCCTTGACCGCCCGGTCCTGGCCATTCTGCGGGGCAAGCTCGGGTATCCAGTGCGGGTTCGGCAGGAAACGGCAGTCGGCCACCATGTCGGCATCGACCGGCAGGCCATACTTGAAGCCGAATGACAGTACGTTGACCCTGACGGCCGTATCGCTCTCGTTGCCGAATGCCTCGCGCACGCGCGAGCGCAGCTCGTGGATGTTCATGCCGGACGTATCGAGGATCAGGTCGGCTTCGGCTCTGATGCCACGGAGCTGCTCCCGCTCGGCGTTGATCCCGTCGATCACCCGGCCGTTCTCCTGGAGCGGATGCGGCCGCCTGACGTTCTCGAACCTGCGCACCAGCGTCTCGTCGCCGGCCTCGAGGAACACCACGTAGGGGTGCGCGCCGATAGCGTCGAGCTCGGCGATGGCGGATTTCAGGTCCGTGGAGAACGCCCTGCTGCGGATGTCGACCACGGCGGCGACCCTGGGCACCTCAGCCCTGGCCCGCCGGGCGAGGTCGAGCATCGTCACGATCATCGCCGATGGCAGGTTGTCGGCCACGAACCAGTCAAGATCCTCCAGCGACTTGGCCGCCGTCGAGCGCCCCGCACCGGACATCCCGGTGATGATGACGATCTCAGGCGCGGCCGCGTGGTTGGTCATCGGACAGCCCCCCGTTCTGCCTCGCCGGGCCCGTGCGCGGCGTCAGGCCCTCCATCCTCTCGCTCCCGCAGGGCTTCGGTGACCATCTCGGCCAGTCGCGGCCCGAATCCGGCCACCTCGGCGACCTGCTCGGCAGTCGCCTGCTTCAGCCTCCTGACGGAGCCGAAATGCCTGAGCAGCGCCGCCTTCCTGGCCGGCCCGAGGCCGGGCAGCGCGTCAAGCGCGCTGACCCGCTGCGCGGCGGTGCGCTTGGCCCGGTGGTAGGTGATCGCGAACCGGTGCGCCTCGTCCCTGACCCGCTGCAGCAGATACAGTCCCTCGCTGGTTCGCGGCATGATCACCGGGCTGTCCTCACCGGGGAGCCAGACCTCCTCGAGTCTCTTGGCCAGCCCGCATACCGCGATGTCGGTGATGCCGAGATCGGCCAGCGCCCGGACCGCCGCGTCCACCTGGCCCGCGCCGCCGTCGATCACCAGCAGGCTTGGCGGGTAGGCGAACTTGCGCCTGCTGCCGTCGGCGGACACGTCATCCGCGCCGTCCGCCGGGTTCGCCTCGGCGGTGATCTCGGCCTCCCGCTCGGCCAGGTACCGGCGGAACCTCCTGGTCACCACCTCGTAGATGGCGGTCAGGTCATCGGAAGCGTCCTTGATCGCGAACTTGCGGTACTCGGACTTGCGGGCCAGGCCGTCCTCGAAGACCACCATCGACGCGACGACGTTGGTGCCCTGCAGGTTGGAAACGTCGATGCACTCGATCCGCAGCGGCGCGGTGTCCAGGCCGAGTGCGTCCTGGATTTCCTGCATCGCCTGGCTGCGGGTCGTCAGGTCACTGGCCCGCCTCGTCTTGTGCAGGGCGAGCGCCTCGGCGGCGTTCTTGGTCACCGTCTCCAGCAGCGCCCGCTTGTCCCCGCGCTGCGGCACCCGGACGCTGACCCTGGCGCCGCGGCGGGCGGCGAGCCACTCGGAAACCGCAGCGGCATCCGGTGGCAGGACTGGCACGAGGACTTCCCGCGGCACGGCCTGGCGGTCGGCCTCGGCGAGCCAGTCGGCGCTGGCCCGGCTGGCGTCGCCCCGGCGGCCATGCGGGCCGGGGTCGGACGACGCGGCTTCGTCGGCGGCCCTGGCCGGCTCCTGCTGCTCGGCAGCCGGGTCGTCCCGGTAGACCTGGCCGAGGAAGTGCTCGACGAGCTCGGCGGTGCTGACGTCCTCGACCTTGTCCACGACCCAGCCGCGCTGCCCGCGCACCCGGCCGCCCCGCACGTAGAAGACCTGGACGGCGGCCTCCAGCGAGTCCTCGACCAGACCGATCACGTCGCAGTCCGTGCCATCCGGCAGCACGACGGCCTGCTTCTCCAGGGCACGCTGCAGCGCCTGCAGATCGTCGCGGAGCCTGGCGGCCCGCTCGAACTCCTCAGCCCCCGCCGCCTCGTGCATCGCCGCCTCGAGCCGCCTGGTGAACTTGCCCGTCTGCCCGGCCATGAAGTCGCAGAACTCCTCGGCGAGCTGCCGGTGCTGCTCCGCGTCGATCCGGCCGACGCAGGGCGCGGAGCACTTGCCGATGTAGCCAAGCAGGCAGGGCCGGCCGATCTGGCCCGCGCGCTTGAAGACCCCGGCCGAGCAGGTGCGGACCGGGAAGACCCGCAGCAGCGTGTCCACGGTGTCCCTGATCGCCCAGGCGTGCGAGTAGGGCCCGAAGTACCTGACGCCGCGCCGCTTGGTGCCGCGCAGCACGGTCACGCGCGGGTACTCCTCGTTCATCGTGACGGCGAGGTAGGGGTAGCTCTTGTCGTCCCGGTACCTGATGTTCCAGCGCGGGTCGAACTGCTTGATCCAGGAGTACTCGAGCTGGAGCGCCTCGACCTCCGTGCCCACCACGGTCCACTCGACTCCGCTGGCGTCGAGCAGCATCCACTGCGTGCGCGGGTGCAGGCTGGCAAAGTCCGAGAAGTAGGAATTCAGCCTCGAGCGCAGGTTCTTTGCCTTGCCGACATAGACCACGCGGCCGTGCTTGTCACGGAACCTGTAGACGCCTGGCGACTCAGGAATCGAGCCGGGCGCCGGCCGGTACGTTGCCGGATCTGCCACGCTGCAACTCTATTCAGTCCCGGTGTCAGCGCCGTACCC
>JADGPC010000207.1 GCA_017882645.1 Streptosporangiales bacterium
CGGCGGGTGATCAGGCTGGCGCCTTCCATCGCATTGAGGTGGTGCGTGAGCGTCGCCTCTCTGACGCCGACCGCCTCAGCCAGTTCACGCTGGCTGCCGGCACCGGAGGTCTTCATGGCCAGCAGCACGAGCCAGACCGGCAGTGACCCGCCGGCCTCGGCGAGGGACTGGTCGAACGCCCGGCTGATCCCGCGGGCGGCCTGAGTGAGCTGCAGGCCGATCGGCAGCTGCGCTGGTCGCATCCGGCCAGGATAGCATGATAGGTCGATATCTAATAGTTTGATATCTACCGGACGCGATCGAGGTCGCGGCCTGGCCGCTCGTCGCTCGCGGCCAGGTCGTGGGTGATGCGCCCGAGCAGCTCAAGCAGCCGGGGATGCTGGTGCGGGTGCCAGCCTTCGAGCAGGAGGGCGATCCGGTCCTCGCTGGCGGTCAGGATGCTGGCGTAGGCCGCCTGCCCTGACTTGGTCAGCTTGTCGGCGCCGGCGGCTCCGCCGGCGGCTCCGTCGGCGCCCGGGTCGACATAGCCGGCCTGGACCAGGTCCGTCATCCGGCTGCTGAGGTCGGCCACGCTGATGGACAGGCAGCGGGCCAGGGTCGCGCGGGACTCGCCCTGGTGCTCGCCCAGCCTGAGCAGCAGCCAGCCGGCTCGCGGCGAGAGCCCCAGGCCGGCCTTGGCCACGATGTCGGCGTAGACCTCCCGGCGGCGCTGCCGGACGAGCAGCGTGCTGACCGCGCGCCGCATTTCTTCGTCCGAGGTCCTGACCGTGGGCCTGGACGTCGGTGCCAGCCGGTCGGCCTGATCGACGGCGCCGGCCGTCTTGCGCAGCGGCAGTTCCTTCAGCGTCCAGGTCAGGGCGAAGGCCACCGCCCCGACCGGGACCGCGGCCAGGAACACGGTCCGGATCGACGCCGAGTAGCCGGACACCAGAGCGGCGTGGATGGGGGCCGGGAGCCTGGCCAGCGCGGCGGGGCTGGCACCGCCGGTGATGCTGATGCCTGGCGGCAGCGCGAGCCCGTGCAGGGCCGAGCTGATGTTGCCGGGCAGCACATGATCGAAGATCGCGCCGAAGACGCTGGTGCCGAAGGAGCCGCCGATCGAGCGGAAGAAGGTCGTGCCAGACGTGGCGGCGCCCAGGTCGGAGTAGTCGACAGCATTCTGCACGGCGATCACCAGCACCTGCATGGTCGCGCCGATCCCGACGCCGAGCAGGAACATGCCGAGCGAGGAGAACAGCGTGCCGGTGAACGGGGTCAGGTGCGAGAGCAGGTACAAGCCGATGGTCAAGATCGCCGTGCCGACGACCGGGAACACCTTGTACCGGCCTCGCCTGGTGATCAGCTGGCCGGTGCCGATCGAGGTCAGCAGCAGCCCGGCCATCAGCGGCAGCAGCCGCAATCCGGAGATTGTCGGGCTGACTCCCTTGACGACCTGGAAGTACTGCGGCAAGTAGGTCAGGGCGCCGAACATCGCGAACCCGACGACGAAGCCGATCGCGCCAGCCGCCGCGAACACCCGCTGCCGGAACAGGTGCAGCGGCAGGACGGGCTCGGCGGCGCGCCGCTCGACGACGACGAAGCCGATAACGAAGGCGACGGCGAGCACGCCCAGCGTGATGATCGGTCCCGACCCCCAGGGATAGGTCACGCCCCCGAGCGAGGTCAGCAGCACCAGGCTCGACGCCGCGCCGCCGATCATGATCGTGCCAAGGTAATCGATAGTGTGCCGGTCGTGGCTCCGCCGGCTGGGCAGCACGGCGGCCACGACGATCAGCGCGATGACGCCGAACGGCAGGTTCACGTAGAAGACCCAGCGCCAGGACAGGTTGTCCACGAAGAAGCCGCCGATCAGCGGCCCGACGACACTGGTCACCCCGAACACCGCGCCGAAGAAGCCCTGGTACCGGCCGCGCTCGCGAGGCGGCACCACGTCGCCGATGATCGTCTGCGCCCCCACCATCAGCCCGCCGCCGCCGATGCCCTGGATAGCGCGGAAGATGATCAGCTCGGTCATCGTCTGGGACAGCCCGGCTACCGCCGATCCGATCAGGAAGATCACAATTGCGGCCTGGAAGAAGATCTTGCGGCCGTACTGGTCGCCGAGCTTGCCCCACAGCGGCGTCGATACCGTCGATGCCAGCAGGTAGGCGGTCACCACCCAGGCCAGCCTGGACAGGCTGTGCAGATCGCCGGCGATCGTGGGCAGAGCGGTCGCGACGATGGTCTGGTCCAGGGCCGCGAGGAACATCCCGAGCATGAGCCCGGTCATGACGACGAGAACCTGGCGTCGGCCGAGCTGCGGCGGCGCCGTCGCATCGGGGCGGCCATCGGTTGCGCGCACGACTGTTAGCTCCCCCCCATGCCGTCGTTCCACCGCTCCGACTCGATCGGCGGGCAGGCGCTGGCGGCGTTGTCGAGCCACTCTCGCAGCGCGAGCGTAGCCTGGGTGTCGTTCCTGTTGTACGCCAGCAGCCAGTCCCTGGCCGGCTCGGCCCCGGCTGACGGGCCGACGGCCTCGTCGTAGCGGACCATCGACTGGTCACCGCTGGCGTCGGCGGCCTCCCACGAGAAGCCAGCTAGCGCGGCCGCGGTCTTCAGGCCGGCCGGGTGCCCGGTCACGATCTGGCTGTCAAAGATCCGGTACAGGTCCACCCACTGATCCGAGCCGATGAAGGCGGCAACTTCAGGCGCGAGCGTGCCGTCGGCCGCGATCCGGCGCAGCTGGGTGTTCTCGGCCGAGGCGTTGTAGCAGTATGCGCGGAACGTCAGGCCGGCGTCGGCGACCGCGCTGCGCAGGCCGCTGAGCCAGTGCCAGAAGCTGGCGAACAGGTCAGCCTCGACCTGGCTGGTCATCGGCTCCCAGGTGCGAAAGCCGCGGTATCCGGCGGGCACGCCATCCCAGCGCGACCTGATCGTGACCATGGCGCCCCACAGGTAGACGCCCTCTTCGGTGTTCTCCATGTCGATATCGACCTCGAGGTCGCCGCGCGGCACCTCGACCAGGTCGACTCCCCTGCTCCGGTAGGCAGGCCGGTCACCGAGCGCGGCCCGGGCCAGGTCGATCTGCCGGGGAAGATCGAGCATGGGGGCGTCGCTGTAGGAGGCCGTGCGCGGGCACAGGCCGCGCGCGTCGCCGAGGGCGGACAGGCCAGCGGCAGCGAGCCGGCCGAGTTGCGCCCGCCTGCGCGGGCCGATCACGGCGGGCAGCGGCGTGTCGTCGGGCTGGCTGTCCAGCGCGGCCAGCAATGGCCGCAGGTCGACGCCCGCCGCGACCAGGCGGGCGGTGCGGTGGTCGAGCGCGGCGAGCGCCGCCCGGTCGGTGGTTCCGTGGCGGCGGTGCTGCTGCCACTCGCGCCAGCCGATCCGCGGCAGCAGGCTCACGTCGCCCGCGCCGGCCGCCAGCCGCGGCTCGCATGCCGACCACCAGGGGCACTGCGCGCACTCGCCGATCCGGACCGGAACGACCAGCGGCGGAACGGCCGGATCGGCCCGGTGCCGGGCCGAGACCGCGATAATGTCGAGCCGGAAGGCGAACTCGAAATCGTAGACCGCCATCGTCGAGCGGAGCTTGCGCCGCCCGCTGGACGACGGCGTCGGCCAGATCGGCGCGTCGAGGTCATACCAGACGACGACGCCGTCGACGCCGATGATGCCGCCGTGCCGGCCATCAGCCGCCGCCAGGCCGGCCGCCTCCAGCATCCGCTGGTAATGGGCGAGCTGAAGCAGGTCGCCACGGTTCCTGCGGGGCGTAACGGCCGGGTCGGGTACGGCGGACTCCAGCGTCAGGGCGTCCAGCGGCGAGCAGAGCGCGCCCTGTCCTGGGGAATCTTGAGCGTCGAGACTGCGGTGGTGCTTGATGTCGACCGGCCGGTAGCCGGACCCCGCGGCGGCCACGAGCAGGTCGGGCTCCCCCACCCGGCGGCCGGCCAGGTCGGCGGGCAGCCTGCCCCCGATGATGACGGCGGCGCCTGCCGCGATCGCGGTCAGCGTCGCGGCTTCCCGCTCAGCTCGGCTGTGCTGGTCTTGACTGGGCTGGTCTTGATTGGGCCGACCTTGACTGGCCCGGTTCTTGCCGTGCTGGTCCGGATTGGCCAGGATGATGGCGCCAGGATGATGCTCGGCGAGCTCGGAGACGATCCGCGCCTCGAACTCGCGGCCGCGGGTGAGCCGGCGCTCGAGCGCGGCCGAGTGCGGCAGCTGATCGCAGGGCTCGAGGGCATCCCACTGAGCGCGCACCGGACACTGCTTGGCGACGTAGCCGCCCTGAAGCGGAACGGCCGAGACGTCGTAGCGAGTAGCCACGTTCTGAATCGTACGCAGCATGCCCGTCAGTGCGGCACAGACGACTCCTCGGCCGGGGAAGCCGGCCGCGGCACGGGCACTGTCGGCGGCAGCAACGGTCCGCCGCCCGGAACCGGCGCGGCCGCCGCCTGCGCGCTGGCCAGGGGCGCGCTGGCCAGGGGCGTCATGACGGTGGTCTCGATGGGCGTGGCCCCGACCGTCCCGAGGGCTGGCGGCAGCACTGGCTCGATCGGCTCGGCCTCGGCGGTGGACCGGGCCAGGCGGCTGATCCCCCAGATCGCCGCGAGCACGGCCGTAGCCTCGATGCCGATCCTGACCGGACCGCCGCCCAGGTGCTCGTGATACAGGACCAGGCCGAGGAACGACCCGACGGCCGGATCAAGGACCGAGAACACCGGCAGGAACGCGGCCAGGCCGGCGGCCCGGTAGCCGTTCTGCTGCATCGTGTAGGTCAGCAGGCCGATGACGATCAGGAGATAGAGCCTGACGTCGGCGAAGATCCCCAGCTGATGCGCTCCGGCCAGGGCCGCCACAGTTTTCGTCAGGGCGTCGGTAACGCCCGCCGCGATCCCGCCGCCGATGCCGAGCGTGAGGGCGCGGCGCAGGGGCGACAGCCTGGTCGCCAGCACGGCGGCGCCGACCGCGATGACGACGGCGGCAATCGCGGCCAGGCCGAGCTGGCCGGGCTTGGCGGTCGACTGGCCGCCGGACGGCTGGGCCACCGACAGGAACACGACCAGCCCGGCGAAGGTGGCCAGGGCGGCCAGCCACTCCATCGGCCGCATCCGGCGGTGGTCCGCCCACGCGGCCAGGGCGAGCGCGAAGAGCAGGCTGCTGGCCAGCACCGGCTCGATGATGACCAGGCGGCCCAGGCCGAGCGCGGTGGCCTGCAGGGAGAGGCTGACGATCACCAGGGCCAGCCCGGCCAGCCACATCGGTCGCCGGATCAGGTGGACCAGGACGGCAGTGTCGAACGCGGCGTCCGACCGCAGCCGCGCCGCCACCCGCTGCTGCACGACGTTGGCCACGGCGAAGGTGCCCGCAGCCGTGATGGCGAGCGCGATCGCGAGTGGCTGGGCCGAGTTGCCCGTCATGCGCCGGCTGCAGGGAAAATCAAGTCCATATCCGACATCATGACGTTCCTGCGGCGGGACGGCTACTGGTACCTCTGCAGTTGCCTGCACAATTCGGCCGGCCGACCCGGCGTGGCTGCCGCTTAGGTCGATATATCCGGGTAGGGCGCCGTCCAGTGCCCCAGCCGGGCAGCGAATTCACGCTGGAACGCCAGCGGCTCGTCGTAATCGCGCTCGAACAGCGCAATGAACAGGGTGAGCAGCAGGAAGTTGTGGCTGCCGAGCTCGAAGAGCCTGACGTAGTCATGCGTGGCCAGCGCTTCCCGCTCGGCGGCCGTGAACGTCAGCCAGGTGCTGCGCTCGGCCTGCGGGCAGTTCAGGATGACGTTGGCCCGTTCCGCCTCCCACCACTGCACGGTGCCGCGCGGGTCGTCGCGGTACCGCTCCACCAGCTCAGGGTCGCGGTCGATCGAGTACAGGAACTTGTCCAGCAGGTACTTGCTCATGCCGCGGCCTTCGGGTACCAGGTGAAGTAGGCCTCCATGGTGTGGAACAGGTCCAGCGAGTCGACATGATCGGCTTTCGCGTTCTCCCCCGCCACGCCCATCATCAGCATGAAGTCCATGAACCCGTGGGTCGCGTTGCCGGGCAGCCACAGGCTGTCCAGGCTGACCTGCGCGAGCGCTGAGGCAAGGTCGCCCGTGGCGATCCACTCGACGGCCTGGCGGTCGAACTCGGGGTCGGGGCCGTGCGGCCCGAACTGGCGGGGGCCGCCTAGCTCGAGCGACAGGTGACCGGTGCCGATGATGGCGACGCGCTGGTCCGACGGCCACGACTCCACCAGCCGCCTGATCGTCTTGCCGAGCTCGACGAACCGCTTCGGCTGGGGCAGCGGCGGCGCGAAGATGTTCGTGTAGATGGGGACGATCGGCAGGTCGGCCTGCGGCCGCAGGGTGATCAGCGGGCAGGTGATGCTGTGGTCGATCCTGAGCTCGTTGCTGAACGCGAGGTCGAAGCCCGCGTCCATCCCCTCGCGCAGCAGGTAAGCGGACAGTTCCTCGTGCCCGTGCACGAACATCCGCGGCAGGCCGAACTCCCGTTCCTCGTTGTAGAAGTTGGCGTCGTAGAACGGCGCTTTCCCGATCAGGAACTGCGGCATGTTGTCCAGCCACAGCTGGTGGAAGTGATCGCTGCCGACCATCACGAGCACGTCGGGACGGGCCCGGGTCAGGGTCTGCCTGAAGGCCTCGATCTTGGCCACCCACTCGTCGGCGAACGGCGGTCGGTCATCGCCGGATGACGCGGCGGCCTTGTAATAGAACGGGTGATGGGTCGATGCGATGACTGCGACGACCTGGGCCATGGGGCTCCCTCAAGTGCTCGGTTCCGGCGGGGGCTGGTACTCCGCGTGGTCCTCGACGGTCAGGTAAATGTCCATCCCGACCGGCTTGCGCCTCTCCTCGGCCAGGTGGCCGAGCAGGCCGGCGGTCCTGGCCAGCAGGGCGAAGCCGCGCAGCAGGTCGGCGGGCAGGCCGAGGTCGGCCAGGGCAGCGCCGCAGGTGCCCGCGCCGTTGAGCGGCAGCGTGCGGCCGAGTACCTGCGGATGGACCCGGCCGATCGCCTCGAACAGCCGCAGGTGCGGGCCGCGCAGCCCTTCGGCATCGGCGATCGCCAGCAGGACGGGCGTGCGCGGGTCGGTGACCTTATGCACGGGATGACCGAGGCCGGGCAGCAGCCGGCCGGCCGCC
>JADGPC010000208.1 GCA_017882645.1 Streptosporangiales bacterium
GAGCGCGGGCTCGGTCCGTCGCTGCAGGGCGAACAGCACGGTCCCGCCGATGCACAGGCCGATGGCGGCCGCGATGCCGGAGGCCGGGATGAACTGAGTGGCCAGCAAGGTCACCAGGGCTGGCCCGATCACGAAGATGAGCTCGTCGTTGACCGACTCGAGCGCGAAGGCCGTATGCAGCCGGCGCTCGTCGCCGCCGACGAGGGTGCTCCACCGGGTGCGGACCATCGTGCCGACCGACGGCATGGACGCCCCAGCCAGGATGCCGGTCACCAGCAGGGCCCAGAACGGCGCGCCAAGCTCGGCGCAGCCGATGAATACCGAGCTGCCGAGTGCGAAGAAGGCGGCCTGCACCAGGAGCACCCGGCGCTGGCCGACCCGGTCGGCGCGCTGGGCGATGACCGGGCCGACGACCGCGTAGCCGATCGAGCCGGCCGCCGCGACCACTCCCGCCTGACCGTAATGGCCCGTCAGCAGCGCGATCAGCAGCACGGTGCCGAGTCCGTACATGGACATGGACATCCGGCCGACGAATCCGGCCGAGGAGAACGCGAGGGCGCCAGGAGTGCGCAGCAGCTCGAGGTAGGAGTTACGGCTAGGGGCCGAACGGCGGTCCCGGCCACCCCGCCGGTCGCGCAACTGCGTCATTCGGTCCGACCTCCCACCTGACCGTATAAGGTACGACGAGGTATTTTGTCCACCGGGGCCATCATGTTGCTGGCCGCGTGGTGGCCTGTGGTAGTGGTACGCAGCGCGGCCGCGCAGCTAAAATAGGGATGGACATGGAACCCTGGGCTGAGCGCGTTTACCGCCGTGCCGGTCCCGCGTATCTCCGCGCGATCCGCGCCGCCGCTAAGGCCATATCGGCACTGCCCAGGTCGGCGATCACCGCTTGCGGAGCGATCCTGGCCGGTATCGCCGTGATCCTCGCTCTCACCGCCGGCGGCGTGACCGCGCACTCGAGCGTGACCGCGGGTGCCGGGCAGGCGCGCCCGCCCGGCGTGATCCCGCGCGGGGTCACGGCGGGTAAGCCGGGCAGCTTCAGCGGAATTGTCCTGCCTGACCTGCTGATCGTGAAGCCCAGCGGCCTGACCAGCAGCGACATGGCCGGCCTTCGAGCGATCCGCGGCGTCAGGAAGATGATCAGCTTCGACGGAGCGCAGATCACCGTGGCCGGCCAGCCGGCCAGCGTGATCGGCGTCAGCCCGGACCAGTTCAGGTCGTGGGTGCCGCTGCGGGCGGCGTCCGATCAGTCGCTGTGGACCAGGCTGGCGATCGGTGACTTCATCGCGTCCAGCCCGGCCGCGGCCCAGCTCGGGCTGACCAGCGGCGCCAGCTACCGGCTGACCGCACGGTCGGCCGCTGAAATCTCCTACGGGGGGTCGGCGGGGCTGGACATCGCAGGCGTCGACCTGCTGGTGAATCGGGCCGTGTCCAGCAAGCTCGGCCTGGTGCACAAGGTGGCGGCGCTGATCAGCGCGCCCGGACCGAGCATCGCCACGCTGAAAGCGCGGGTGCACGAACTGCTAGGGGCGAGCGCCAGGGTGGTCGATCTGCGGGCCCAGCGGCACGGTCCGCCGTCCCGTGCCATCCAGCCGGCCCAGATCGCCAGCTACCTTCAGCTGTTCCAGGCCTCGGCGGCGAAGTACTGCCCGGCCATGTCCTGGACCGTGCTGGCGGCCATCGGCCAGATCGAGAGCGCCGACGGACAGAACATGGGCCCGTCGAGCGCCGGCGCGCTCGGCCCGATGCAGTTCATGCCGGCCACCTGGGCGGCCTGGGGAATCGACGGGTTCGGGCCGCCGGGCCCGCCCGACATCATGAACCCGTTCGACGCCGTGCCGTCGGCGGCCAGGATGCTGTGCGCGGACGGCGCCTCCTCCGGCACGCAGGCCGGCCTGCGGCAGGCGATCTTCGCCTACAACCATGCCGACTGGTACGTGAACGAGGTACTCGCGCTGGCGGCGCAGTACGCCGCCGGGTACCACGCCTGATTGGATGGCGGCATGGCCACCGACGCTGCTTTCCTGCTTGTCTCCTTCGGCGGTCCCGAGGGTCCGGGCGACGTCATGCCGTTCCTGCGCAACGTCACCGCGGGCCGCAATGTGCCGGACGACAGGCTGGCTAAGGTAGCCGAGCACTATGACCTGTTCGGCGGAGTCAGCCCGATCAACGCGCAGTGCCGCGAGCTGGCCGGCGCGATCGGCAAGGAGTTCGCCGCCAGCGGCATCGACCTGCCGGTGTACTGGGGGAACCGCAACTGGCAGCCGTACCTGGCCGACACGATGCGGGCAATGGCCGATGACGGCGTCACCCAGGCGATCGCGTGCGCGACGTCCGCCTACAGCTCGTACTCGGGCTGCCGCCAGTACCTGGACGATATCGACCGGGCCAGGGCCGCCGTCGGCCCGCGCGCCCCGCGGGTGGTCAAGATCCCGCCTTACTACCGGCATCCGGGCTTCATCGGATCGTTCGCCGATGCCGCCCGGCGCGCGCTGGCGTCACTTCCGGCCGGGACGGCGGACGGCGCCGGGCTGGTCTTCACCGCGCACAGCATCCCCGAGTCGATGGCTGCGGTTAGCGGTCCGGACGGGGGCGCCAGCGGCCCGGCCGGGGGAGCGTACCCGACCCAGCTGGCCGAGGTTGCGGGTCTCGTGGCCGCCGAGCTAGGCCGGACCACGTGGCGGCTGGCGTACCAGAGCCGCAGCGGCCCGCCGTCGGTTCGGTGGCTGGGACCCGACATCAGCGACTGCCTGGCGGACCTGGCCCTGGCCGGCTCGCGGGCGGTGGTGGTCGTGCCGATCGGCTTCGTCAGCGACCACATGGAGGTCCGATATGACCTGGACGTAGAGGCCGCGGAGACGGCAGGCCGGCTGGGCCTGGCGATGGCGCGGGCCGCGACGCCAGGAACTGACCCCCGGTTCGTCTCCATGATCTCGGCGCTGGTCAGGGACTACGGCGCGGCCGGGCCCGGTGACGCCGTCGACGCGCTTGGGCCGCAGGCGCTGGCCTTTTGCCGTGCAGGATGCTGCGGCGCCGGCCCGGACCGGTCGGGCGGCCGGGCCCTGGCCGGCTCGTGACCGCGTCCGGCCTGCTCGACCTGGCCGTCGCGGTCGCGCGCGAGGCAGGCGAGATGCTGGCCGCCCGGCACGGCCGGCCTGCCGTCGTCGGCACCAAGACCAGCCCGACCGACATCGTGACCGAGATGGACCAGGCCGCGGAGCGGCTGATCAGGGCGAGGATCCTGGCCGAGCGGCCGGATGACGCGATTCTGGGCGAGGAAGGCGGTCAGACCGGGGGAAACGCGCCGGTTCGGTGGATTGTGGACCCCCTGGACGGGACCGTGAACTACCTGTACGGCCTGCCCGACTGGGCGGTCAGTATTGCCGCAGAAGTCGGCGGCCAGGTGCTCGCCGGAGTAGTCTGCGTGCCGCGAAGGGATGCGATCTTCGGTGCGGTGCTCGGCGAAGGTGCCTGGCGGGCCAGCCTCACGGGCGCCGCGGCCGAACCACTGGCCTGCAACGCCGAAGTTCCGCTGTCGCGGGCGCTGATCGCGACGGGTTTCGGCTACGAGCGGGCTCGGCGGCTGGTGCAAGGCGAGGTGCTTAGTGCCATCCTGCCGCGGGTAAGGGACATCCGGCGCAACGGAGCCTGCGCGGTCGATCTGTGCTCGCTGGCCGCTGGGAACGTAGATGGCTACTACGAGCGTGGCGTGCAGTACTGGGATATCGCGGCGGGTAGCCTCATTGCCCGCGAGGCCGGGGCAGTGGTCGGCGGGCTGGCCGGGAAGCCGGCGGGTCCGTCGATGACGGTCGGCGGCGGGCCGGCGGTCTTCGCGGAGCTGCATGACCTGCTGCTGAGCCTCGACGCCGAGCGCGATGCATGACCTGTCTCGATGGGCGGATGCGGTAGTTAACAGTGATCTAAGAGTAAATCAGTGCGACACGAACCGCCGGTGAGGTCCGCTGCGTGTACCTCGCACAGGGACGTGACAGAATTCCCCGCCGGATTCGGGCACAACCTGAGCCTCGAAAGCGTTGCACCCGCGCGACGACATTTAACGATGGAGGAGTAGGGCCACTATGGCTACCGACTACGACAGCCCTAGGAAGACTGACGAAGAGCTAACTGAGGACAGCCTGCAAGAACTTCAGGCGCGCCGGATGGATAAGTCGTCGACCTCGATCGACCTCGACCCGGATGACGTTGCTGAGTCGCTTGAGCTGCCCGGGGCGGACCTGTCGAATGAGGAATTGTCGTTCCGGGTGATTCCGCGGCAGGCCGACGAGTTCACCTGC
>JADGPC010000209.1 GCA_017882645.1 Streptosporangiales bacterium
CGAGATCGTGCACGTAGGCGAGTTCCTCGTCGGTCGCCGGTTCCGGCCGCACGACGGTGACGCCCTCGCCGTCGAGCACGCCGAGCGCGCGGGCGAGCTGGACGGTCAGCTCAACCCTGATCGGCGCAAGCGGATGGCCGGGACCGAAGTTGTAACCGGTCAGCTGATCGTCCCAGGCGACGTGCACGGTGCAAGTCATCTGCCCATCCTCTCGCACAAGCGGGCTACCAGGACATCAGCCGGGGCCGCGGACAGGCAGGGGACAGCGACCCGGCACGCGCTGACGTTCGACCTTTGTGGCCGCTACATCCTGTGACATCGTTAGTCCGGGACCGGCCAGCAGGGCCTGCGCGGGGGCCGTCCGCTCGACGACGGGAGGGCAGCGTGACGACGGGGCCGCCGAACGTGACCGTCATCGGCGAGGCTCTCGTCGACCTGATCCCTGGCGACCGGCCGGGCGTCTTCGCCGCCCGTCCCGGCGGCAGCCCGTACAACGTGGCGATCGGCCTGGCGCGGCTCGGGCACGATACGGCGCTGATGGCGCGGCTGGCCGACAATACGTTCGGCCGCATGCTGCGGGATAATGCCGCCGCCGCGGGCATCGACCTGACCGCCGCGCCGCTGGCCAGCCAGCCGACGACCCTGGCCGTCGTCAGCCTGGACGCCGAGGGCGGCGCGAGCTATGACTTCTATCTCGATGGCACGGCCGACTGGCACTGGACCGGGCCGGAACTGGCCCGGGCGCCGGACCGCATGGCGGTGCTGCATTTCGGGTCGATCGCCTCGTGGACCGCTCCGGGCGATGCTCAGATCCTCGCGCTCGCGGAGCGCTTCCGCGCGCGCGGCGACGTCCTGGTCAGCTACGACCCCAACGTCCGCCCCGGCCTGCTGGCCGATCACGAGCGGGCCAGAGACCGGATCGAGCGCGCCGTCAGCCTGGCCCACCTGGCCAAGGCGAGCGCGGACGACATCGACTGGCTGTATCCGGGCCTGACGGCCGGCGAAGTCGCCGCGCACTGGCTGCGGCTCGGCGCGGCGCTGGTCGTCATTACCCGCTCGGCCAGCGGCGCCGACGCCTACACCGGGCTGGCCGCGCCCGTCCACCGGCCCGCGCGCCCGGTCGCCGTCATCGACACGGTAGGGGCGGGCGATTCCTTCACCGCCGGCCTGATCGGATCGCTGGTCCGGCGGAACGTGCATCATCCCGCCCGGCTGGCCGGGTGCCCGGCCGGGCCGCTGTCGGCCGCGCTGGACGACGCGATCCTGGTCGCCTCGCTCAACTGCGAGCGGCCGGGAAACGATCCGCCGACGCTGGCCGAGGTCAGCGCGGCGGCTGCAACAGGACAGCGGTGAGCGCAGCGATGCCATCCCAGGTCGAGCTGATCGCCTACGCGGACCGTTTCGGCGGGAGCCTGTCCGGCCTGCACGCGCTGCTCGACGGGCCGCTGCGGGGACTGTTCGGCGGCGTGCACGTGCTGCCGTTTTACCGCCCGTACGACGGAGCCGATGCGGGCTTCGACCCGCAGGACCACGCCGAGGTCGACCCGCGCCTCGGCTCGTGGGGCGACATCGCCGCGCTGGGCGGGCAGTACCGGGTGACGGCCGACATGATCGTCAATCATGTCTCGACGTCCTCGCCGCCCTTCCTTGACTGGCTGGCGAGGGGTCAGGCCTCGCCGTTCGCCGGGATGTTCCTCACCTTCGCCGCGGCCTTTCCCGGCGGAGCGACGCAGGACACGCTGACCCGGCTGTACCGGCCGCGGCCCGGGCTGCCGTTCACCCCGCTGGTCCTCGCCGACGGCACGAAGACGCTGGCGTGGACGACGTTCACGCCGCAGCAGGCTGACGTCGACGTCCGTCACCCGGCGGCCAGGGCGTACTTGCTGAGCGTCCTGGACGCGCTGGCCGCGGCGCGGGTGACCCAGGTCCGCCTGGACGCTGTCGGCTACGCCGTCAAGACCCCGGGCACGACGTCGTTCATGACGCCGCAGACGTTCGAGTTCATCGCCGAGCTCACCGGCTGGTGCCATCAGCGCGGCCTGAGCGTCCTGGTCGAGGTGCACTCGCACTACCTGCACCAGGTCGAGGTCGCCCGGCAGGTCGACTACGTCTACGACTTCGCGCTGCCGCCGCTCGTGCTGTTCGCCCTGACCGCCGGTGACGGCGGCCCGCTGCTCAGCTGGCTGGCGCAGCGCCCGGCCAACGCGGTCAACGTGCTCGACACCCACGACGGCATCGGGGTCATCGACGTGGGCCGCGACGCCGACACCTCGCGGCCAGGACTGCTGACCCCCGGCGAGCTGTCCGGGCTGGTCGAGGCGATTCATGCTGGCAGCGGCGGAACCTCGCGCCAGGCGACCGGCGCGGCGGCCGCCAATGTCGACCTGTACCAGGTGAACTGCACGTTCTACGACGCGCTCGGCCGGGACGATGACCGCTATCTGCTGGCCCGGGCGCTGCAGTTCTGGACGCCCGGGATACCGCAGGTGTACTACGTCGGCCTGCTGGCCGGCCGCAACGACATGGAGCTGCTGGCCAGGACGGGGGTGGGCCGGGACGTGAACCGGCACTACTATACGATCACCGAGATCGGCGCTGACCTGGCCAGGCCCGTCGTGCAGGCGCTGCGCCGGCTGATCCGCTTCCGGAACAGCCACCCGGCGTTCGGGGGCGACCTGACGTGCTCGGGCGATGCGTCGCGGATCGTGATGAGCTGGGCCTGCCACGGGGACGAAGCGGTGCTGCACGCCGATCTGGCGGCCGGACACGGGGAGGTGACGTGGACCGACGGCGGACTGCGCCGCAGCGCTCCCCTCGCGGCCCTGCCGGACAGCGGCCCCTGACGCCCTGCGGGGGCGATGTTTAACCAGTTCATCCGTCTCGTGTCGGACGCGTCGGGATGGGCGTACGGCATCGTCTTCCTGCTTGCGGTGCTGGACGCCCTGCTGCCGGTCGTGCCGAGCGAGACCGTGGTGATCACGGCCGGAGTGGTCGCGGCGGCCGGCGGCCTGAACCTGGCCCTGATCGTCGTGGCGGCTGCCTGCGGCGCGTTCGCGGGCGACAACGCCGCGTTCTTCATCGGCCGCCGGTTCGGCGGCCGGGCGACGGACCGCTTCTTTCGCGGCGAGAAAGGACGCAAGTCCCTCGCCTGGGCCGAGTCCCAGCTTGCGGAGCGCGGCGGCGAGCTCATCGTCGTTGCCCGCTTCATCCCTGGCGGCCGGACCGCCGTGACGCTCAGTGCCGGCACGCTGGGCTATCCCTGGCGGCGTTTCGCGCTGTTCGACGCGGCCGCCGCGCTGATCTGGGCCGGCTACGCGACCATGCTCGGCTACTTCGGCGGCAAGACGTTCGAGGGAGCGGCCTGGAAGGGGCTGCTGCTGGCGCTGGGCATCGCCTTCGCGCTCGCGGGCATGACCGAGGTGGTGCGCAGGTACCGGCGGTACCGCGGCGGCTAGACCCCCGGGCCGGCGACATGCGGCGCGACCCGGGCCGGAAATACCAGGTGACCGCCCGCCGTGCCATTAACCTTTACGTAGCGTAATCATAACGCTACAAACTGTTGCGATCAGTGCGCCGGGAGCAATTACGCGCCGGGCAGTTAACGGCGGGAGACCCGTGCGAGTCATCTGCATTGCCGGGGCCGGGTCCAGCGACCTGGCCGTCAAGCCGGTCATGGACGCGCTGGCCGGCCGCGGCGCCGAGGTCATCGCCGTGCACGCCGGCCAGCGGCACGATCCCGAGGCCGGCGGCGGGCCGGCCAGTGAGCTCGGACTGCGGCCCGACTACTATCTCGGGGCCGGCCCGGGCAGCCACGCGGTCCGGGCGGCCGCGGTGCTGACGGCGTTCGAGCGGCTGGCCGAGCAGCTGCGGCCCGATGTCGTCGTGGTGGCCGGGGACACGGACTCGACGCTAGCGTGCGCGCTGGTGACGGCGAAGTGCGGTGCGCTGCTCGGTTACGTCGGGGCCGGCCTGCGCAGCGAGGACTGGTCGGTGCCGGCGGAGATCAACCGCATGGTTACCGACCGGGTCAGCGACTACCTCTTCGCCGCCTCGCCAGACGCCGCCGCTAGCCTGCGGGCCGAGGGGTGCGCCGACGAGCGGATCCGCCTGGTCGGTAACGTCATGGTCGACAGCCTGCTGGCCAGCCAGGACCGGGCGCTCGGCGGCGATACGCTCGCGCGCCTCGGGCTGACGCCGCGCCGGTACGGCCTCGTCGCGCTCGGCCTGGCGGGCGTGGCCGGCGATCCTGGCGCCCTCGGCTCGCTGCTGCCCGCGCTCGGCCGGGTGGCGCGGATGTGCCCGCTGGTCTGGCCGGCTTCTCCCAGGCTGGCCGCCCGGCTGGCCGGCGGCGGCCGGCCAGGGCGCCTGCTGGTCGTCCGTCCGGCCCGCTACCTGGATTTCGTCGCGCTCCAGGCATCGGCGCTGCTGGTGCTGACGGACTCGTGCGGGGTGCAGGAGGCGACGACCGCCCTCGGGGTGCCCTGCCTGACGCTCCGTGACACGACCGAGCGCCCGGTCACGCTCTCGCAGGGCACGAACCAGCTTGTGGGCTGCGATCCCGAGCGGATCTTCGGTGCCGCCAGGGCGGCGCTCGAGACCCCGCCGCCGCCTCGCCGGCCGGCTCTGTGGGATGGCCGCGCCGGCGAGCGGGTCGCGGCCGAGATCGTCAGCGGCGGCACCGCGGCGGACCGGCGGCGGCTGGCGGCCGTTCCGCGGCCGCGTGAGGTGCCGGCGGCGGACGGGACGGAAGCTGGCTCCCGGTCCATGTGCTGACTGCTCTCGCTACATGATGACGATGCTGAGCAGCATGGCCCCGGCGACAAAGACGAGGGCGCCAGCGAGGATCAGCACGGCGACCAGGATCCGGCGGCGCCGCGAGCGGACCGGCCGACGTGGCGCGGCCCGGGAATCTGGTGGTCGTGTCATGGATCGGGCCTCCTCAGGACAAGGAGCCGACGTAGGTGCCTCCTGCTATGGGCTGGCCCTGCTGGTCCGCGCCAGTGCTCCTGGCCGGGACCGTATGATGACCTAAACGTATCTACTACGTTACAGTGAGTCACCACGGGCGAGGGGGCCGAGGTCACCGCGACTGCCTGCGGACCGCGCGATGCAGCCGCAAGAGCAATAAAGGTGACAGGAGCCAATGGATATATGCATTACCAGCCTGCTGTCATCTTAAAATTACGTGCTGACAATTCCGGCAGGTTAGCCAGGCCATTCAATACAGCCGGCTGGCGTGATCATCCTTCATACTGTTTTATCGTGGCTGCTGTTGTAATTACCGCGCATAACAAAAGCAGGGTGATAGGTCGGCTGCTCAGCCAGATCTCGCCGCTCGCGGCCGTCAGCGACGTCGTGATCGTCGTGGTCGCGCACGGCTGCACGGACAATACGGCCGAGATTGCCTCCTCGTTCGGCCCTGGGGTGCGCGTCCTTTCCCTCGGGACGGTCTCGAGGCACGCTGCCCGGCGGGCCGGCGATGAGGTTGCGGCCGGCTTCCCGCGCCTGTACGTCGATGCCGACGTGGACCTGGACCTGGACGACGTCCGCGCACTGCTCGACGAGGTGCGCAGGCCGGGCGTGCTGGCCGCGGCCCCGGAGCGAGTGCTGCCGCTGCAGGGCTGCCCGTGGTACGTGCGCTGGTACTACGACGTCTGGCTGCGGCTGCCCGAAGTGCGCCGCGGCCTGTTCGACCGGGGCGTGCTCGCCGTCAGCGAGGCCGGGCACGCGCGCCTGGCGAGGCTGCCGGCGCCGCTGTTCGCCGACGACCTGGCCGCCTCGCTGTCGTTTGCCCCGGCCGAGCGGAGCATCGTCGCCGCGGCCAGCGCGATCCGCCAGCCACCGCGGACCTTCGCCGGCCTGCTGCGGCGCCGGATTAGGGCGGCGGCCAGCCTCGCTCAGCTCGAGCGGGCCTGGCGCGGCCCGTCCTCGGTGCCGCGAGCGCGCCCGGGTGAACTGGCGGCCATTGTCCGGGCCGACCCGCGGGCCGCGCCGCGCGTCGTCTACTTCCTGGCCGTGGCGGCCATGGCGGCGCTAGCCGCCCGGTTAGCTCGCCGGCGGAGGTTACCCGGCGGTGCCTGGCCCGGCGCCCTGAGTGCCGGGCAAGTCCTCAATCTGGCGGCGGGTCAGGACGCCGGAGCACGGGCCAGCGCCGTGGCCGGCTGTGCCAGGGCGGCGCGGATGCCGGGGATCAGGCCGGCCAGCATTCCGGCGGCGGCTCCGGCCAGCGGGGCGGGCAGAACCGTGAGCGGCGCGATGACCGGTACCCACTGGCGGGACCGGGCCAGCAGGATGACAGCGGCCACGCCGAGACTGGCCCCGGCCAGCCCGCCGAGCAGGCCGAGAATCGCTGACTCCGCGACGACGTGGGCCAGGATGTGCCTGCGGCGGGCGCCGACCGCCCGGCGCAAGCCGTACTCGGCGCTCCGCTCCCGCACCGAGAGCCACGTGACGCTGCCGATGCTCAGCGTCCCGATCGCCAGGCTGACCCAGCCGAGCGCGAAGAACAGGCTGGTCAGCGTGCCCGTCACCTGATCGCGCAGCCGCTGCGGCCGCACTGGCACGATGGCCCTGAACTGGCCGGGCCTGGCCGGGCTGATCGCGTAAGGGGCCTGGCGGCCGACTACGGCGGCGGCGCCCGGCGTGGTCTGGATAAGCACGGTCGGCGTGGCGCCGGCCTGCTGGTCCGGCGCCCCCCAGAGCGCGACCGCGGTCGAGTCCGGCAGCATGACCGAGCGCAGCAGCGCGGGCCGCCGGACGGCATGAGCGACGATCCCGATCACGGCGCAGGGCTCGTTGTTGATCAGGATCACCGGCTGACCCCGAACATCGGTCACGCCGAGCGCCTTCGCGGCGGCCGAGCCAGCCAGGCACACCTGGGCGGCATGCGCCTGCGCCCAGGCGCTGACCGTCCTGCCCTGGCTGACCTGCACCCCGGCCGCCGCCAGGAAGCCACGGGACGCGGCTATCACGGCCGGGCCGGACCCGGGCTGGCTGGCACCGGGCTGGCCGGCCGTCCGCGGCGCTGCCGAGACCGTGACCGGGCCGGCCAGCTTAACCTGCCAGTACACGCCAGCGGCGACCACGCCGTTCAGTGCATCGAGCCGGCGCGACACGTCGGCCGGGTACGGGTAGGCGGCGGGAGCCGGGCCGGTGCTCGCCAGCCGTACCGTCACCTGCGTGGCGAGCCGGTCAGCGAAGCTCGCGGCCACCTGGCCGCTGGCCGTGCTGACCAGGCCGAGCGCGATTACGAACCAGGCGACACCGAGCAGCGTGCCGAGGCTGGTGAGAAACGCCCTGGCCGGCCTGGCGGCGATCGCCGTGAACGCCTCGCCGATGGCGTCCTCCCACCACAGCCGCGTCTTCTGGCCAACCCGGCGCCGGATCACCGGTCTGCGTCCTGGCGGACGGCCGGGCTGACCCCGCCCATCGTCATAGTTCGTGAGCTGTAGGCGGCGGCGAGCTGATCC
>JADGPC010000210.1 GCA_017882645.1 Streptosporangiales bacterium
ACACCCAGGACGCGCCGGAGGCCGTATTGACCAGGGCGTTCAGCAGCGGCCAGTCGGCGATCGCGTCCGACCCGTCGGCCATGCCCTCGGTCTCCCGGTACGGCGACGCGACCGAGCCGCAGTCCAGATGGTCCCGGCCGAGCACGATCGGGGCGCTGACCTCGCCCTTGGCCACCAGGTCGTTGAAACGCAGGCCGGCCTTGTCCCGCTCGCCGTAGCCGAGCCAGCAGATCCTGGCTGGCAGGCCCTGAAAGTGGACCTTCTTCTCCGCCATCTCGATCCACCTGGCCAGCGGCTCGTTGTCGGGGAACAGGTCGAGGATCGCGCGGTCGGTCGCCGCGATGTCAGCCGGATCCCCGGACAGGGCCGCCCACCGGAACGGCCCTCTGCCCTCGCAGAACAGCGGCCTGATGTAGGCGGGCACGAAGCCGGGGAACGCGAACGCGCGCTGATAACCGGCCAGCTCCGCCTCGCCGCGGATCGAGTTGCCGTAGTCGAATACCTCGGCCCCGGCGTCCATGAAGCCGACCATCGCCTCGACGTGCGCGGCCATCGACTCGCGGGCGCGGCGGGTGAACCCGGCCGGGTCCTCCGCCCGCAGCGCGGCCATGTCCTCGAACGCGACGCCGCTCGGCAGGTAGGTCAGCGGGTCGTGCGCGGACGTCTGATCCGTGACGACGTTGATCGGCGCGCCCATCGCCAGCATCGCGGGCAGCAGGTCGGCCGCGTTGCCGAGCAGGCCGATCGACAACGGCTCGCCGGCCTGAGCGGCGGCGGTCGCGCGCCGGAGCGCGTCGTCGACGTCATCGGCCGCTACGTCCAGGTAGCCGTGCTCGATCCGGCGGCTGATGCTGGCCGGATCGCAGTCGATGCAGATCGCCACGCCACCGTTCATGGTGACGGCGAGCGGCTGCGCACCGCCCATGCCGCCGAGGCCAGCGGTCAGCGTGATCGTCCCGGCCAGCGAGCCGCCGAATCTCTTCGCGGCGATGGCGGCGAACGTCTCGTAGGTGCCCTGCAGGATGCCCTGGGTGCCGATGTAGATCCACGAGCCCGCGGTCATCTGACCGAACATGGTCAGCCCGAGTGACTCGAGCCGGCGGAACTCCTCCCAGTTCGCCCACTGCGGCACCAGGTTGGAGTTGGCGATCAGCACCCGCGGCGCCCACTCGTGGGTGCGGAACACCCCGACCGGCTTGCCCGACTGGACGAGCAGGGTCTCGTCGCCCTCGAGATCGCGCAGCGAGCCGACGATGGCGTCGAACGCGTCCCAGCTGCGCGCGGCGCGGCCCGAGCCGCCGTACACGATCAGCTGATCGGGATGCTCGGCGACCTCGGGGTCGAGGTTGTTCATCAGCATCCGCAGGGCCGCTTCCTGCGGCCAGCCCTTGCAGGACAGGTCCGTTCCGCGGGGTGCCCGCACCGGCCGTGGTCCGGCCGGCGCCTGGCCTGACGCTCGCGCAGCGGTCATGGGCGTTTCCTCACTGGTCAAGGGTCACCAGGGCGGCGGCGGAACGCCGGGGCCCCGAGTTCATCTTCCCTGCACCCGATCACACCGCGCCAGCCGCATCCGCCGAACCTAGGTCACGCCGTAGAGCCGGTGCAAGATCGTGCGCAGCTTGCCGGGGGTCAGGGCACCGACGTTCTCGCCCACGATCGTCTTGCCCGACGGCGACAGGAAGATGGTCACCGGCAATCCCGGCACCCCGTAGCGGCCGGCCGCCGACGCATCCGGATCGAACGCGACCGGGTAGGGAACCTTGTACCGGGCGACGAACGCCCTGGCGGCGGCGCGCTGGTCCGCCGTGTCGATGCCCAGGAAGGCGACCTTCGTGCCCATGGCCCGGGCCACGCTCGCCAGCGCGGGCGTCTCCTGCCGGCACGGGGCGCAGGTGGACGACCAGAAGTTGAGCACCAGCGGCTTGCTGGCTGACCTGGTCAGGTCGATACTGCCTGACCCGCGCAGGCTCGGCAGCCGCAGGGCATGGGCCGGCCGGTCGAGCCGGACGAAACCCAGCCCGTCCTGGCGGCGAGGCGCGGCGGAGCGGGATCCTGCCGCCCACGCCGCCACGAGCAGCGTGATAGTCGACAGCACCGCGGCGCCGGCGATCACGAGCACGACCCTGGTGATCCGCCGCCTGGGCGACTGCGGCCCGCTGGTAACGCTTGTCACGGTGCAACCGTAATCCCCCGCCGCCGGAGCGGGCGGCGGCGGTCAGGATCTGCTCGATCTCGGGCGCCGAAGGCCGGCGCAGGGCGTTGGCGATTACCTCGTCGGCCAGGGCGTCAGCGGCGATCGCGGCGAACTCCGCCGCCCCGATCCCGTAGTCGGCCGGGCGCACGGCCAGGCCGACCTGAGCGCGCAGGCTCGTGACAGCGTCGATCGCCGCGGCGGCGTTCCAGTCGTTGTACCTGCCGGTGTCGCCGACCCCGAGCGCGAACGCGATCGAGGCCAGCCGGTCCCGCCTGCCGGCTCGCTGAACCGCAGCACCTGCGGCAGCAACATCGCGAGCGTCACGCCATGGGGCAGGTCGTGCCGTCCGCCGATCGCGTGCCCGATGGCGTGCACCAGCCCGAGCCCGGTGGTCCCGATGAACCCGACTCTCATCGTTGCTCCCCCAGTTGTCGCTCGGAGTGGTTATTCAGGAGGGGCTGGTCAGGACGGGCTGGTCAGGACGGGCAGGCCAGCGCTAGCCGGTCAGGGCTAGGCGGGCGATGGCGCGCTCGTCGATGTCGGCCCCGAGACCGGGAGCCTGCGGGACCCGCAGGCAGCCGTCCGACCCGATCCGCAGCGGCTCCGCGAGCAGGAAGTCACGGCGCTGCTCGGTCCAGCCCGGCGGGTCGTAGGGGAACTCCAGGTAGGGCCCGCCGCCGACGCCCGCGGCCACGTGCAGGTTGGCCAGCAGGCCGAGCCCGTTGGTCCAGGTATGCGGCGTGAACC
>JADGPC010000211.1 GCA_017882645.1 Streptosporangiales bacterium
GCCACGCTGTTCGGCAAGGTGCTGACCGGGTCCTACGCGCAGAGCGTGATCCGGTACGCCGGATTCCGGTCGGGCAGCAACGTGCCGGACCGGTTCGCTCCGTCATACGGACTCAGCAAGCAGCTACTTCAGGTCGCGACGCCCGCCACCGCGACCGAGGCTCCGACCGCCCTGCAGGTGTGGAACAGGCTGGCTCTCGGATCGCGGGACCTGACGCTGGTCGACGTCTCGTCCGCGATGGCCAGGCCGGCCAGCCCGTCCGATCCGACCGGCCCGACGATGGAGCAGGAACTGACCCAGGCGGCATCGCTCGGCCTCGCGCTGTTCGCGGACACCGCCAATCTGGGCCTGTGGGAATTCGCCGATCATTTCCAGGGCGGCGCGCTGCCGTACAAGCAGCTCGTGTCGGTCGGCCCGCTGCCGCAGAGCCTCGGCGTGATCAGCCGCCGCGCCCAGCTCGAGCGCATTAACGGGAACCTGCCGCCGACCGGCGGCCCGCATGTCGCGCTGTACGGCTCGATCCTGGACGCCTACAAGTACATGCAGTCGACCTTTAAGCCGAAGTTCTTCAACGCCGTGATCGTGCTCGCCTCCGGCGTGGAGAACGCGCCAGGCGACATCACGGCCAGGCACCTGCTCAAGCAGCTCGCGAAGCTCAGCGACCCGGCCCGCCGGGTGGCGGTGATCATCATCGCCTTCTCGCCCTCGGCTGACTTCACCGAGCTGAAGAAGATAGCGAACTTCACCGGCGGCCAGGCGTACCAGATCAGCGATCCGTCGCAGGTACTCAAGGTGTTCTACCAGGCACTGGCGCACCGGCTGTGTGATCACGGCTGCGTCGCGCCCTGATCAGCCAGCCAGCTACCGTTGGGCATTATGAACCCCTTTCGCGCTCTCTCGACCACAGATCGAACCACGCTCGGCCGGCTGCGCGAGCGCGGCCTCGCTGACCGGGCCGCGCTGCACGACGTGCTCGACGCGGGCCTGATCTGTCACCTCGGCGTCGTGATCGACGGCACGCCGGTCGTGCTGCCGACCGGCTACGGCCGGATTGAGGAGACCCTGTACCTGCACGGATCATCGGCCAACCGGTCGCTGGCGGCTGCCGACGGGGCGGAGGTCTGCGTGACCGTGACCCTGCTCGACGGGCTCGTCTGCGCCAGGTCGGTCTTCCACAACTCGATGAACTACCGCAGCGCGGTGATCTACGGAACCGCGCGCCTGGTCACCGGCGACGCGGAGCGCCGCGCCGCCGTCCAGGCCATCACCGAGCACCTGATACCCGGCCGGTGGGACAACTCCAGGCAGCCCAGCCGCAAGGAGATGTCCGCCACCTCAGTCCTCGCGCTGCCGCTCGACGAGGCCTCGGTCAAGGCGCGGGCGGGCTGGCCGAAGGACGACGACGAGGATTACGAGCTCGGTCACTGGGCGGGCCTGCTTCCCATCACCATGACCGTCGGGCCGGCCGAGTCCGACCCGCAGCTCAAGGAAGGCATATCCGTCCCCGCGCACATCACCGAACTTCAGACCCAAGCAGGCGGCGCGGGCACCGGCGGTAGCTAACTGCCCTAGGCTAGGACAGTGACTGACCGACTGGTCTGGATTGACTGCGAGATGACTGGGCTTGATCTTGCCAGCGACGCGCTGGTCGAGATCGCCTGCGTGGTCACCGACCGTGACCTGAACGTACTAGACGAAGGCATCGACCTCGTCATCAAGCCGCCGGCCGAGGCGCTCGACCACATGCCGGACCTGGTGCGCGACATGCACACCACGTCCGGGCTGCTGACCGAACTGGCGGCCGGGATGACGCTGGCTGAGGCGCAGGACCAGGTCCTCAGCTACGTCCGCGGCCACGTTCCCGAACCCAGGAAGGCGCCGCTGTGCGGGAATTCGATCGCCACCGACCGCGGGTTCCTGGCCAGGGACCTGCCGCGGCTCGATGAGTACCTGCACTACCGGATGATCGACGTTTCCAGCATCAAGGAGCTGGCCAGGCGCTGGTATCCCCGGGCTTACTTCGCCAGCCCGGCCAAGGTGGGAGGGCACCGGGCACTCGCCGACATCAGGGAGAGCATCACCGAGCTGCGCTACTACCGGGAAGCGGTTTTCGTTCCCATGCCAGGGCCCGACACCGCCACGGCACGTGAGATAGCGGCGAAGTTCTCTCCTGGTGCCGACGTTCCCGGCGATGGGGCCGAATCCGGTTCTGCTGGGTGAGCCGGAAACGGTATGCTTCGACAAGCCGCCACGGCGGTCATGGTGGGCGTAGCTCAGTTGGCAGAGCGCCAGGTTGTGGTCCTGGATGTCACGGGTTCAAATCCCGTCGTCCACCCCAAATGATGTCTCAGGCATCGAGGACACCGTGAACCCACGCTGGGTCACGGTGTTTTCGGTTTCGGGCGCCGCCGTTCACCAGCGCCATTTAAACACCGGCCCGAAATCGAGATTGCCCGCACGCAGCTTGACGCCCGATATGTCCGCTGGAGCGGGAGCCCGGGCCCGGCACGCGGCCGGGCGCGGCCCACACTGACAGTGCGGCCCGGCGTCGGGCGGCCGCAGGATCGATCCGATCATGAATGTGCGGGCGCCGCGGCGGGCAGGTAGATGCGGAACGTGGTGCCGAGGCCTTCCTGGGAGTCCACGTCGATGATGCCGCCGGCGTCGGCGATGATGCCGTGCACGGTCGACAGCCCGAGCCCGGTCCCTGTGCCGGGCGACTTGGTCGTGAAGAAGCGCTCGAAGATCCGCGCCTGGACCTGCTCGCTCATGCCGGTGCCGGTATCGGTGACAGCAAGCTCGACGTAGCGTCGCGGGTCAGCACCAGGACGCAGGCGGACCCGCTGGCCGTCGAGGTCAGCGGGGCCCGTCGTGATCGTCAGCTTTCCGCCGTCGGGCATCGCGTCGCGGGCGTTGACAGCCAGGTTGAGCAGCACCTGCTCCAGTCGGCCGCGGTCGGCCAGTACCGCAGGCAGGGCCCTGGGCCATGGCTCGAAGCTCACCTCGGCACGACCGCTCATGCTGACGTCCAGCAGGTCCCTGATGCCCGCGATGAGGGCGTTCAGCTCGATCGCCTCGGGTCGGGTCCTGGCCCGGCTGCTGAAGCTCAGCAGGTCGCTGGACAGATGGACGGCCCGGTCCGCGGCGACGCGGATCTCGTCCAGGATCCGTCGCAGCTCAGGATCCAGGTCATCGCTGACGTCCGCTGCCATCTCGGCATATCCGACGATGACCGCCAGCAGGTTGCCGAAGTCGTGGGCGATGCCGCTGGTGAGCTGCCCGACCGTCACCAGGCGCTCGGCCCGCCGCAGTTCAGCCTCGAGCGCTCGGCGGTCCGCCTCCGCGCGGACGAGTTCGGAGGTGCGCCGGCTGACCCGTTCCTCAAGCTCCGCGTTGAAGGCCCGCAGCAAGGTGGCGCGTTCCTGTTCGTCGCGCTGGCGCGCGGTGAGATCCACCGCGAAGGTGGTCCAGCGCAGCGGGCGCCAGTCGATGACCGCGGCGCCGACCAGGACCGGCACGTGACGCCCGTCGGAGTGCAGGTACTCCTTCTCATAAGGCCCGCACGCTCCCGTGCGGAGCAGCTGCGTGAGCGCGTCATCGTCGGTGGCGGCCCACTGCCGGGGCGTGATCGCACGCCAGGAGATCCGCCCGGATTCCAGGTCGTCGCGAGCGCGGCCGATGATGTCGAGGAAGGCGTCGTTGGCATCGTGAATCCCCGCCTCGCTGGACACGACCACGCCGAGGACGTTGGCCTCCCTGAGCCGCCCGAGCAGCCGGTTGTTCTGCCGCACGGCGGCTTCCGCCCGGCGCTGCTCGGTGATGTCGGTCAGCATGGCGTAGGCGCGCTGCGGCCGGCCCTGGCCGTCCCGCGCGTCCGGTACGGCGGTGACCCGCACCCACCGCAGCTCACCGGTGCGCCCGTGCGGCAGGCCGACCACTACGTCGGTGACGACCTCGCCGGTGCGCAGGGCGACCATCACCGGAACGTCAGCCGTCTCGAATGGCGTGCCGTCCTCATGCACAGCGCGACTGGCCTGGATCACCGGCCAGCTAGTTATCGCATCACGCGCGAGGCCCAGGATCCTCGCCGCCGCGGGGTTAGCGCCCAGGATCGACCCGTCGGCGTGGTGGTGGATCACACCGTGCGGCAGCGTCTCGAACAGGGTCCGGTATCGCTCCTCGGTGACCGCCAGGCGCTCGGCCAGTTCCTCGAGCCGACGCCGGTCCGTGACGTGCGCCGTGACGTCAGTGCCGTACAGCAGCACGCCGGCGACGCCGCCGGTTTCGTCGCGAACCGGCTGGTAGACGAAATCCACGAACAGCTGCTCGGGCTCCTGGCCGTGCCCGCGTACCCACACCTCAGATTCATGGCCACGGCGGGGTTCGCCGGTTCGGGCGACCTTTTCGACCAGGTTAAGGTGCTCCCGCGCCTCTACCGGGAGTGCCCGGCGCAGCGGAACCCCGATCAGGTCATGCCCGCCGACGGTCTTGCGGAACTCCTCGTTGGCGAACTCGAAGACGAGGTCAGGGCCGGCCACATAAGCCACCCCCGCGGGCAGCCGCAGCAGGAGATCGTGCATCAGCACGAGCTCGGCAGGACCGTCGCCGGGCGGGCCTGCGCCTGAACCCATCACGTCCTACGATCCCCCAGCATGCAGTCCATCCTCGGTTCGAGCTGCACGCCTCCCCAGGGACCTTTGTCCCTGATCAGCGGGCCTTAGTCCGGGCCAGGTCGGCAGCCGGTCACGGCGTGAGTCAGTTCCGTGGCCAGCAACACTAGCTGGCCGGGCGGGCAATCGACTTGTACTCGAGGTAGGACATGAGACCCTCCTCGGTGATCAGCTCGGCGATCTCGCCCAGCCGCCCGGCGTACAGGTCGGCGAGCCTGCCCACCGCCTCGGCCCGGTCGGCCGGCGCCATCCGCGGCCACGGCCCGTTGTCGAACGCCTCGCGAGCGGCTGCCACGGCCCGGTCCATGTCGGCCGCCGTGCCCTCGGGCACCCGGCCGACGATCTCCTCGGTATGCGGCGAGATGACGTCGAGGGTGGAAGCTCGGCCCGGCCCTGACCACCGGCAACTGCGTCGTGCTGAAGCCAGCGGAGCAGACGCCGCTGTCGGCACTGCTCCTCGCCGGGCTCATGGCCGAGGCTGGGATCCCGGACGGCGTCGTCAACGTCGTGCCCGGTTTCGGCGAGACAGCGGGAGCCGCGCTCGCCTCCCACCACGACGTCGACAAGGTCGCCTTCACCGGCTCGACGGAGGTCGGCAAGCTCATCGTCCAGGCCGCCGCGGGGAACCTGAAGAAGCTCACCCTCGAGCTCGGCGGCAAGAGCCCCAACATCGTCTTCGACGACGCCGACGCCAGCGCCGTCGAGGGCGCCGCGAACGCGATCTTCTTCAACCACGGCCAGTGCTGCGTCGCCGGATCCCGGCTGTTCGTCCAGCAGGGCCGGTTCGAGGAAGTAGTCGACGGCGTAGCCGAGATCGCCAAGTCGATCAAGCTGGGCCCGGGAATGGATCCCGGCACCCAGATGGGCCCGCTGGTCTCCGAAGAGCAGCTCCGCCGCGTCACCGGCTACCTGGACGCCGGCCGCGGCGACGGCGCCACCGCGCTGGCCGGCGGCGGACGGCACGGCCAGCACGGCTACTTCGTCGAGCCCACGGTGCTGACCAACACCCGGCCCGAGATGAGCGTGGTGCGCGAGGAGATCTTCGGGCCGGTCGTGGTGGCCGAGCCATTCAGCACCCTGGACGAGATTGCCGCCGTCGCGAACGACACCGACTACGGCCTCGGAGCAGGGATCTGGACCAAGGACATCTCCAAGGCCCACGCCCTGGCCAAGAAGATCAGGGCCGGCACCGTGTGGATCAACTGCTACAACGTCTTCGACGCGTCGCTGCCGTTCGGCGGTTACAAGCAGTCCGGCTGGGGCCGCGAAATGGGCCACGAGGTACTCAACAACTACACCGAGGTCAAGGCCGTGACCACGCTGCTCTGAAGCAGCGGCGGGCGGAGCCTGGCTAATAGCCCGGCTCCGCCCGCGGCCCGGGCAGCGGTTATTTCGCCGCTCCTTTTCCCGCCGTAAAGCCGGCTCAGGAGCCGCGGACAATCCCGTCCGCATCAGCCGATCCGGCGAAGTCCGCGAAACCGACAGCGCCGGCGGACAGGTAATGCTCGATGACTACAGCGAGTTCCGGAACGGCCCGGAACTCCCGACCTGGCTCCTCGGCAAGGTCGACGACCAGCACCGGATGGTCGGGGCTGCTGACCGTCAGCTCGTCGATGACGAGCAGAAACGAGTGTGCGTAACCCGCTGGCGCCAGGCCGAGCAACTGGCAGGCCGTCTTCCCGGTGTACGCCGGGTCATCCAGGAACTCGACATTGGCCAGCAGCCCTTCCCCGGCTGGCTGCGATATAGCCGCGACGGTGGTTTTCCATGCCTCGTGATCCGAGAAATCGGTTCGGATCGCCAGCACGCTCGACGTCACTGGTATCAGATGCATAATCAGTCCTCATGCCGGGCCAGGGCGCATCAGCAGACATGAGCTTAAGAACACCGCGACCAATGCGCCAGTGCCAATTTCCGGCTGGCTCCGCGCGGCCGGGCGGCGCGGGTTCTGAGATCATGGGGCCGAAGCGGCACAGGAGAGGATCCCGGCGTGACGGAGCCCAGCGCCGCGGCGTCGCAGTTCTCGCCCCGGACCGCGTGGGCGCGGCGACTGGAGACGCCGCTTCGCCAGTTCGTGCGCACCGAGACGGGCGGCGCAGCAGTCCTGCTTGCGGCCACCCTCGCCGCGCTGGCCTGGGCGAACATCAACCCGTCCGGATACGACGCCACGTGGCGCACCGAGTTCTCGATCAGGCTCGGCAGCTACGGGCTGGACGCAGACCTGCGCGAGTGGGTGAACTCCGGGCTGATGGCCTTCTTCTTCCTGGTCGCCGGCCTGGAAGCGCGCCGGGAGTTCGACATGGGCGAACTGCGCGTGCGCCTGCGGCTGGCGCTGCCGCTGGTGGTGGGGCTCGGCGGGATGATCGTTCCGATCGGGATCTACCTGGCCCTCAATGCGGGCCGCGCGTCAGCGAGCGGCTGGGGCACGGCCATGTCTACCGACACGGCGTTCGCCCTCGGGCTGCTGGCCCTGGTCGGCCGGAACGCTCCGGACCGGATCGGCACGTACCTGCTGACCTTCGCGATCGTTGACGACGTCGCGGGAATCGTGATCATCGCGCTGGCCTACAGCGGCCATGTCGATCTCACCGCGCTCGCGATCGGGCTGGCCTTCATCGGCCTGGTCCTCGTCATCCGCGGCCGCGGCGTCCACAGCGGCCTCGTCTACCTGCTGCTCGGGCTGGCGGCCTGGACGGCGTTCTTCAAATCCGGGGTCGACCCGGTGCTGGTCGGCCTCATCATGGGGCTGCTGGCCCTGGCCTACCCGGCTGCCCGGACCGACCTGGAGCGAGCATCGACCTCCTTCCGGCTGTTCCGCGAGCAGCCGACGCCTGACCTGGCCAGGGAAGCGCAGGAGAGCGTGCGGACGGCGATGTCGCCGAATGACCGGCTGCAGCAGATCTTCCACCCCTGGACGAGTTACCTGATCGTGCCGCTCTTCGCCCTGGCGAACGCCGGCATCACGATCAGCGGCGCCTTCCTGGCCCGAGCGTTCACGTCGGCGATCACCCTGGGGATCCTGCTCGGCTACGTGCTGGGAAAGCCAGCCGGCACCGTCGGAGCGGCGTGGCTCCTCACGAAGGTCAGCCGCGGCCGCATCCGCCCGCCGGTCGGCTGGGCCGCCGTTACCGGCGTCGGCACCATCGCGGGCATCGGCTTCATCGTGTCCCTGCTGATCGCCTCGCTGGCCTTCCGGGGCACCGAGCTGGCCGAGGCCAAGGTCGGCATCCTGTCCGCCGCGGTAGGCGCGTCCGCGCTCACCTGGCTGGTCTTCCGGCTGACCGCGATGCTGCCGAACCGGCTGCGCCTGCGCGCGCTCCTCGGCACCGCCGACAGCGTCATCGACCTCGCGGTGCCGGTGGACCAGAAACGCGACCATGTCCGCGGCCCGGACCGGGCGCCGGTCACGCTCGTCGAGTACGGCGACTTTGAGTGCCCCTACTGCGGCGAGGCCGAGGCGGTGATCCGCGAGCTGCTCGCCGACTACGGCGACCTGCGCTACGTGTGGCGGCACCTGCCGCTCAGCGACGTCCACCCGCACGCGCGCATCGCCGCCGAGGCCGCCGAGGCCGCGGCCAGGCAGGGCAAGTTCTGGCCGATGCACGATCAGCTGCTCGACCACCAGGGTGAGCTGACCGCCAAGGACGTCATCGGCTACGCACGCGACATCGGGCTGAATGCCGAGCAGTTCGCCAGGGACCTGCGCACGCACGCCGGGGAAGCCAGGATCTCCGAGGACATTGACTCCGCCGACCTCAGCGGCGTCTCCGGCACTCCCACCTTCTTTGTCAACGGCAAGCGGCACCACGGCGCCTACGACATCGGCGCCCTCGCCGACGCCGTCCGCTCCGCCAGAGCACGCGCGCTGATCGGTGCGTCCCGGCAGCCGGCCGGACCGGATCGCGGCGAGCCGGCCGGGTGAGCGGCTGCCGGGTTCGGGTTCGGACAACTCCGCGCCCGCTATCAGATTGGCAGATACCCTACCTTTAGTGGCAGGCTGCGGACCACGCACTGTTAACGTGCCAGACTCCCCGGAGCAGTTTGCTCGTCGGCCGTTCGGCAACTGTCAGCGCGGCCCTGCCACGTGACGGAGGTGGGTAAGCGTGAACAACGAGGAGACTGTGGCCTGGATCCGCCAGGCCAACAACGAGTCGTGCTGGATGTGCGGTATCCGCCTGCGAGCCGACCAGATGGTCGCCGACGGCGGCCCTGCGTGCCCTGACGTCCGCTGGTACTGCCTGGATACGCGGGGATGCACGCAGCGCTGGACGGCGCGGGTCAGTGCGGTCTCCGGTTCGCCGCGGCCCTGGTAAGTTCCCGGCCCCGATCCTCGACGGTCGTCCGCCGGATCTGACCCGGGTTCATCCCGCCGCTTTCGACGGAGCGTGCTTCACGGGCGAGCACCGTTCCGGCCTCGACTCCACATCCCAAGGGACATCGTCGCTCTTATTTACTGGAACAGCATTGTATTAAAAACAACTCTGTTCTAGTCTCGGCAGATGACACCGGACAGGCAACCGCCGACGGTCATCGCCGACGACGCAGACTCGCCAGCTGGCAAGCGCCGGTACCGTTCCGCGCACCGGCGAATGCAGGCCGAGCAGACCCGGGCCAGCGCCATCGCTGCGGCTGGCCGCGTCTTCGCGGAGCGTGGCTGGATTGCCACGAATATGCGAGACGTCGCCCGCGAGGCCGACGTATCGGTGGAGACGCTGTATTCCGGCTTCGGGTCGAAGGCTGGGCTGCTGACGGCCGCACTGGATGTGGCCATCGTCGGCGACGATGAGCCGGTGCCGTTCGCGCAGCGGGCCGAGGCCGCCGTCATGGGCGCCGGTCCCACCATGGCGGCCAGGGCCCGGACCGCCGCGCAGGTGGTGACCGCGATCAACATGCGCATCCACCGCCTAGACCAGGCGCTGCGGCAGGGCGCGGCGGTCGAGGCCGTCCTGGCCGACCGGCTCGCCTCATCAGAGGCGAGCCGCCGCATTGCGGTCGCATCCGCGGCGACCATGGTCGCCAGGCGGCAGGTGACGAGGTCAGAGGTCGACGAGATCGCCGTCCTGACTAGCTCAGTCGTGTACGACCTGCTGGCCCGCTCGTCGGGCTGGAGCAACGCCCAGTACGAGCAGTGGCTGGCCGAACGGCTGGCAGAACTCATTCAGCGGAACCAGAACGGCCAGGACATAGAACGACCCGACGACCGCGAGTGAGCGGTCAGCCGGCACCTGGATAAGGAGCCATCTCGATGCGAACGATCAGTGACCAGCCCGCCGATACGACGATCATGGGCATTGTCCACGACGCTCTGCGCCGCGACCTGGGCCGGGCCGCCGCCGCGATCTCATCGGAGCCGGCCCCAGCCGACCGGCAGCGGGTTGCCATCGCGGTCCACGTCCAGTGGCTGATGGATTTCCTGCGTTCTCACCACGGCGGCGAGGACCAGGGCCTCTGGCCCCTGGTGCGGGCGCACAACCCGGGAGCCGGCGACATGCTTGACCAGATGGACGCCGACCACGCCAGGATCGGGCCGCAGATCGACCGCGTCGCCGACGCCGCCGCCAGCTACCAGGCAGGCCCCTCCTGCGCTGCCAGGGAAACCCTGGCCACGACGATCGAGATGCTCCGATCGGTTCTCGATCCGCATCTGCGGCGCGAGGAGGACGAGATGATGCCCATCGTCTCGCGCAGTATCACCGACGCTCAGTTCAAGGCCTACGAGAACGCCAGCCACGTGGCCGCCAAGTCCAAGAAGGACCTCGGCCGCGAGGGACACTGGCTGATCGACAGCCTGGAACCCGAGCGCTTCGACGTGGTCGTGCATACCGTGGGAGCACTGCCACGATTTGTCATGCTGCACGCCCTGGCCAGGCCGTACCGGCAGGAATGCGCCGCACGCTGGGGACGGCAGGTCGAGGTCTCGCCGCTCGGCAAGCGCAGGCCGGCCGGCCAAGCCGATACCAGCCGTCAGCACGGCTGGTATCGCGTCCGCGGCCAGGTCAGCCTGGACATTCAGGCCTCGCCGCAGGCCTTGTACGACCTCGTCGCAGACGTCACCCGCATCGGCGAACGCAGCCCCGAATGTTACGCGGCGAGGTGGCTGCCTGGCCTGCCGCCGCACACCGTCGGCGCACGCTTCCGCGGGCAGAACAGGAAGGGCCCGATCCGGTGGTCGCGCGTATGCGAGATCGTCACCGCTGAACCGGGGCAGGAATTCGCATACCGCACCATCCCCGAGCGAGCGGACCTCAGCCGCCGTGACTCCACGACCTGGAGTTATCGGTTCACGCCCGGGAACACCCAGACCAGGGTCACCCACTCCTACGACGTCACCCAGCTCCCGCTGCGGCCCTTCCTGGCGCTCTATCGCCGGCTTATGCCACAGCACGCCGACATGCGGCCGGCGATGACCCGCAACCTCGCCGCCCTCAAGCAGACAGCCGAATTCGGCTGAGGCCGCTGGCCTGGCTCCGGCCATCGGTCACGATGCGCCCTCCGTCGGGCCGACCGCGGCGGGCGGATGCGGTGCGTCGGACAGGCTGGCCGTGACCGCGTCGCGGATCACCTCGAAGGCTTCGGCATAGAGCCCGTCGCTGAAGCGCGACCAGTAACGGGCTGTCGATTCGATCAGGTCCGGCTTGAGGTAATCCCGGACCTGAGTTTGCGAGGCGAATGAGCCGATGGCCAGAAGCTTGCCCTCAAGCTGGTCATCAATGGTCACGAAATGGTTGGGCCGGAAGTCCACCGTGGCCGACGGCGACTGGAAGCAGTAGACCCGCCCGACCTCCCGGCCAGCAACCATCGCCGCCTGGTGCGTGTTCCGATGATCCTGGTGCAAGTCGTGCAGCGAATGCGTGTAGATCACGGTGGGACGCACGATCTGGACGACGCGACTTATCGTCGCGATCGTCGGGTCGCCTTCGGCGATGCTGGTGTCGTGGAGATCTTCCAGGTAAAGGTCGGCGCCGATGGCTAGCGCGGCCATCTCGGACTCGCCGGCTCTGGTGCTCTCCGGGCCGCCGCGCGCACCGCGGCTAAGGGTCAGGATGGAGACCTCGTGGCCCATCCCGCGGTGGGCGAGGAGCGCGCCGGCGGCGCCTATCTCGACGTCGTCGGGGTGCGCGCCGATCGCGAGCACTGCCTGGCGGTTGGCCAGCCTGGCGGCCCGGCCCTTAGCAACGAGCGAGCCGACCGTGGCCAGCAGCTGATCGGGCGGCACCGTTTTCTCCAGGAATTCGTCGGCGTCATCGCGCAGCGCGCTGACCACGTTGTCGAACGATGCGTGCGCGGTGAGCACGGCAACGGGCAGGTGGGGTGATATCTGCCGCAGCTGGCGGAGCAGCTGAATGCCCGTCATCCCCGGCATTTCGACGTCGGTCACGACCAGATCCCACGTTTGCGACCTGACGTCCTGCAGGGCGGCGGCGGGATCGGTCGTGTGCGTGACATCGAATCCGCCGCGTTCGCCCAGCAGATAGGTGAGGA
Organism: Streptosporangiales bacterium; assembly: GCA_017882645.1. Taxonomy (GTDB): domain Bacteria; phylum Actinomycetota; class Actinomycetes; order Streptosporangiales; family Streptosporangiaceae; genus Chersky-822. The sequence goes on from JADGPC010000211.1 coordinate 12,153, forward strand.
AGCGGCCCGTCACCGGATCGTCCTCGACCACGAGTACCCTGCCGGGCGTCCCGTCACCGCTGGTGCTGCTCATGGGCCACTCCCGTCGCTCCTCATCCCTGCATCGCGCACTCCGAGCCGCGCCCGGCATGCCGCCGCGATGTCGCTGATGTCGATCTGCTGGAGCATCCGCTCATGCCTGTGATCGGCGGGGTCGAACGTGCGCAGCGCCTGCTCGTAGGCGCGCCGGGCCGCAGGCTCGTCATCCAGCGCGTCGTAGGCACGGCCGAGCGTGAATGCCGCGAGCGCAAACGCTGCGTCGGCGCAGAGGGCCCGGCGCAGCGCTGCCGCCGATCTCGCCGGGCGGCCTGCTTCGAGCCAGACCAGCCCGTCGATGAAATGGGCGTCGGCATCGAGCGGGTCATCCGCGAGCAGCGCGTCCACGTAGCTGAGGGCGCCACCTCGGTCGCCGTTGTCGGCTGCTTCCAGGGCCGCGTCCAGCCGCTGCTCACGGGTGAGCAGCAACGCTGGCTGGTGCGGGCGGCGCTGACGCAGCCTCGATGCTCGAATCTCGCCCTCGGGGCGGCGGCCGGGTGACCCCGGCGGGCGGGGCGGCCGCAGCAGCGCGTCGGCAGCACCGAGCAGCAGAATGCCGCCTGGCCGCAGGGAATGCTCGAGTGATTCGATCACCCGCCGCACGAGGGCAGCGTCGAAGTAGATGAGCACGTTCCGGCAGGAAATCAGGTCAAAGGCCGCCTCGCCGGCCGGCGGCGCCTGGTCGCAGGCAAGGTTGTGCCGCCTGAAGCGCACCAGGTCACGCAGGTGCTCGCGAACGAGGTAGTGCCCGTCGGCCTGCCGGTCAAGGTAGCGCGTGCGGAGCGACGATTCCAGGCCGCGCACGGCCCGGGCACCGTACCGGCCACGCGCGGCAGCGGCGAGCGCGGCGACGGACACGTCGGTCCCCAGCACGGAGACCGGCACGTCCGGCACGGCTAGCACGTCCGCCGCCAGCAGCGCCAGCGTGTAGGCCTCTTCACCGCTCGCACAGCCGGCGCTCCACACCCGGATGCCCGGTGAGCCTGCGGCCCGGGCAGAGTCCAGCAGCCGCCGCCACGGGATCGTATCGAGCTGTCCGCGGTCCCGTACGAATGACGTCTCCTGAATGGTCACCTCGTCGATCAGCCGGTCCAGCAGATCGCGGCCATCCGGGCCTGCGGCGATGCTGGCCAACGTGCCGGGATCGAGGCCTGGCGCTGCCCGGTCCGCTGCGGCCAGGATGGCCGTCTTCCGCGCCGCTGGCAGGACGATGCCAGTCTCGGCGCGGATCAGCTCGGTGATCCCGGCCAGTGCAGCGGACTCGTGCTTCATCGCAGTGGCTGATGGCGCAGGGCCAGCAGGCAGGCAGCGATCTCGGCCGGCGGCAGGACGACATCGATCCCGAGTTCTGTCGCGGCCTTCGGCATCCCGAAGACCGCCGACGACTGCTCGTCCTGGGCGATGGCGAGCCCGCCGCCGCGGCGCACGTCGGCCGCGCCGATGGCGCCGTCCCTGCCCATGCCAGACAGCACCACGGCCACGCCGGCGCTGCCGGCGGCGTCGGCGATGCTGGTGAGGAGGACATTGCCGGATGGCCGGTGCGCCCCGGCGTTTGTCAGCCGGTCAAGGTGCAACCGCCCGCCGGCCGCCAGCATCAGGTGGGCGCCTTCAGGCGCGAGCGAAGCTCCGGTCATGACCATAGCCCCCTGTGTCGCGAGCCGCACCGGAAGCGCTACCGACTGGTCGAGCCATCGGACGAGGCCGTCGGTGAACCCGGCCGCTATGTGCTGAACGATCAGGACCGGAATCGGGTAGTCGGCTGGCAGCGCCTCGAGCAGGTACATCAGGAGCTGAGGGCCACCGGTGGACGCGCAGATGCCGATCACCGAGGCGCGGCGGCCCTGGACGGGAGCGCGAGGCCGGATCCCGAGCCTGGCCCGCGGATGGCGGATGACCCGGGCCCGGCTGAGCGTCCTGACCCGATGCCGGAAGGCGGCGCCGGCCATCCCGGCCGGGTCACGCAGGTCGAGATCGTCCTTCGCCAGCGCGTCTAGCGCTCCCGCCGCCAGGGCGGCTGAGGTCATGTCACTGCCGGGCCCGACATAAGAGGACAGCACGAGAATCGGCATGGGCCGTGAGCTCATGATCTCCTCGACCGCCCTGAGTCCGTCCATGCCGGGCAGCTCAAGATCCATGGTCAGCAGATCTGGCTCCATGCCGGGCAGCGCTGCCGCTGCTTCCTCCGCGGTCGCGGCGAACGCCACGACCTCGATATCGCCGTCATATTCGAGCATCCGCCGCAGCCCGGTGGCGTACACGCCGGAGTCCTCGCAGACCAGCACGCGCACTGCGCTCATGCCTTCACCCGGCCGACGAGCCGCTCGACGGTCGCGAGCATGGCCTGCTGGTCAAAGCTTCGCTTGGCCATGTAAGCGTCGGCGCCAGCCTCGAGCCCCTCCCGCCGGTCGTCCTCTGATCCCAGCGTGGTGAGGATCACGACCGGCAGCGACGAGCGGGTGGCGTGGGCGCGAATGGCCCGCGTGAGCTGGATCCCGTCCAGCTCGGGCATCTGCAGGTCAGTGATGACGAGCGCGATCTCCGGATCTCGGTCGAGCGAGTCGAGCGCGTCCATTCCGTCGCGCGCGGTGACCACCGGATAGCCCGCGGCTTCGAGAATGCCCCGCTGGAGCTCGCGGACGGTAAACGAGTCCTCGACCACGAGAATCCGGGGGGCAGCGGGCAGTCGGGACCCGGGTTCAGGTGCTGCTGTCGTGCCATGTCGCCGGGATTCGCGGGTCAGCATGCTCGGCTCGATGATCAGGGCGATCCTGCCGTCCCCCAGGATGGCAGCGCCGAGGTATCCTTCCGCGCCAGCCAGCAAAGTCCCGAGCGGCTTGATCATGACCAGGGCCTGGCCGAGGAGCGCGTCGCACGTCGCGACGGCCTGCCGGCCGCCGACGGAGATGACGAGAGCAGGCGGTCTGGCGGGCAGCGACGGCATGTCGGTGCCTAGCAGCACAGCAAGGTCAGTGATCGGCACGGCCTTGCCGTGAACGTGCAGTGACTGCACGCCCTGCAGGGCCAGGGTCCGGGTCACGGTCATCACTTCGCTGATCGCGGCGAGCGGTACCCCGTAGACGTCGGCGCCGCGCTCGACCAGGAGCACCTCGACGAGGGCAAGCGCGAGCGGCAGCAGCAGGATGATCTCCATCCCGCGGCCGGGCTCGCTACGTATCTCGAAGCTGCCGCCCATGGACCGCACGTATGCGCCGACGGCGTCAAGACCTACACCGCGACCAGCGAGGTCGGTCACCTGCGCGGCCGTCGAGTACCCCGGCCGGGCGAGAAGGTCCGCGAGTGATCCGGCGCGGCTGGCCTCCTCGGCGACCTTCGCGGTCACTCCCCGGCCGTCATCGGTGACCGTGATCTGCACCACGGCACCTCGGGGCTCGGCCCGCAATTCGATCCGGGCGCGCGGAGCCTTGCCCGCCCGCTGGCGCTCGCCGGGCGGCTCGACGCCGTGCACGACCGCATTGCGCAGGAGGTGAACCAGCGGCTCCGTCAGGCTCTCGATGATGACGCGGTCGAGTTCCGTCTCGGCGCCAGTAATGACAAACTCGACATCCTTTCCCGCCGTGTGGGCCAGGTCTCTCACCGCCCGCGGCAGCCGGCCGGCGATCACCGCCAGCGGCAGCGTTCGCATCCCTACGGCTGTGTCCTGCAGTTCGTCGAAGAGGCGAGTGCCCGCTCCGAGTGCGTCCGCGACCTCCGCCGACGGCGGGCCATCCGTCCCGAGGGCGTGCGCGAGCCGCCGCCGGTCCTGCATGATCTCCCCGGCTATGTCGAGCAGATCATCGATCTTGCCGGCGGGCACCCGCAGCGAATGGGCGGCCGGTGCCGGCTCGGCCGCTGGTGCCGGCTCGGCCGCTGGTGCCGGCTCGGCCGCGCCAGCGGCCAGCTCATCCCGGCATTTCTCAAGGTCGTCCAGCAATCCGTCGGCGGACGAGCCGACCGGCTGTCCGGTCACCTGCGCGCGAATCGCAGCGGTCGCACGCAGCAGCGGCGCGGCCATCGACGGCGGGGAGGCCCCCGATCCGCGCACTTGGGCCAGTACGTCCTCAGCGGCGGCCGCCATGGCCTGGATGTCGCCGAACCCGAGCATCCCGGCCGCGCCCTTGATGGTGTGCGCGTGCCGGAACAGCGAGTCGACGGCGTCGGCTCCCGCATCTCCAGCCTCGATCGCGACCAGCGCGGCATCCATCTGCTCAAGCCGCTTCGACGTCTCGTCGCGGAAAAGCTCGATCAGCCTGGTGTCGGGATCGCTCATGACCGGACCTGCTCGAGCACGTCAAGGACGCGCGGCACGTCGAGCACGCCGATCAGACAGTCCCCCGCGAGCGCAGCACCGACGAGCAGCTCTGACGGTGCGTCGTCGGCCGGATCCCCCAGTTCACAGACTGCGCTCACGCCGTCTATCGCGAATCCAGCCCGGCGGCCTGCTACGTCGGTGACCAGCAGGCAGCCGGGCGGTGCCACTCGCGCGACGCCGAGGAGCAGGGCCAGATCGGCCACCGGGACGATCTGCCCGCGCAGGTTGCATACGCCTAGCAGCTCAGGCCGGGAACCCGGCACCGTGCGAACAGTGCCCAGGGCAGCTACCTCGCTGACCTGCTCGACGGGAACCGCGTAAGCCTCGGATCCCACTTGCAGCCGTACGTAGACACTCACGATGAGCGCTTCTCGCCGCTCTCGCTGAGGGCGCCCTCCAGCTCGTCTACCAGCGCCTCAAGCCGCCCGGCAGTCGCTGACCACTGCGCTTGCTCGGTCGCGAGCAGATCGGCCGCCGCCCGGATCTGCTGGATGGCCAGGTCGACCTGGTCAGCCGCGGACTTCTGCTGCTGAGTGGCGAGGATCGACTCCTCGAGCATCGTCGCCGTGGAGGTCATCAGATCGCCGACCCGCCGGGCCTGGCGGGTTCCTTCCTCGGTGGCCATGATGGTCGAGTTCGTACCGTCCTGAACTCCGGCGATGATGACGCTGATCGAGTCGGTCGAGTGAACTGATCGCTCGGCTAGCTTGCGCACTTCGGCCGCCACTACGGCGAAGCCCTTGCCGGCTTCACCCGCCCTGGCCGCCTCGATGGCGGCATTCAGGGCGAGCAGGTTCGTCTGTCCGGCAATGTCATTGATCAGGTCCAGGATCTCGCCGATCTGCTGAGCGTGCTTGCTCAGCGAGAGCGCCCGCTCGGTAATGTCATCGATTTTCGCCTGCAGCTCGCCCATGGTGTCGCCGGTCTGCTCGGCCGCCACCGCGATGGCATGGGCGTTGTCGGCGATTGCTCCGGCCGTCGTGGCAAGCTCCTCGATCGTCGCGGATGTCTCCGCGACCGCGGACGATTGCTCACTCGTCACGGCGGCTGCGTTCTTAGCCGCGAGCCGCAGCTCGCCGGTAACCTCGCTGAGCACCGCCGAGGTCGAGCGCAGACGGCTGAGAAGTCCGTTCAGCCGCCCGAGCGTGGCGGTCAGTTCCCGCTCCCGCTCAGACGCACGCCGCAGCAGCTGGATGGCGAAGAGCGAGAATCCACAGATCGCGAGGACCGCGAGGATGCCAGCCACCACGCCGATCACGAGCGCCTGACCCGCGGCCGACGCAGCATGAGCCTGGCCTGCGTCGGCCCGCTCTTGCTGAGCGTGATCGAGCTGGCTGAGCGGTCCGAGCACGTTATCCTCGGCGGCGGCTAGCGCGGAGATCGCCCGGATCTCGCGCGCGACCGTCGTTCCCCCGGCCGGTCGGACCCGGTTGAACAGCGCGACGTAAGCAGTATTCGCGGCCGAAGCCCGGCTTCGGAGGCGCTCCTCAGGTCCCGTCTGACTCGTTCCGAGAATCGCGGACGTAGCAGCGAACTGAGCCCGCTGCAGGTCTACCTCGCGCAGCCGGGACGACATCGGAGCGATCATGTACTCGTTCATGGCCTCGTGCTCGTGCCAGAAGCCGGCCACCAGTTTCGCGGTTAGCCGCGCGTCGTGCCGTGCGTCGAGCGCCGTCCCCGACTGCGCGAGAGCTGCCTCATAGCGCCAGATTGTGATGCCGATCACGGCCGCAATGACCAGGCCGGCGACGATGCTGACCGCCGTGAAGCGGCGGACCGAGTCGCTAACACCTCGTTGGGCAATCACTCATGCGCTTCCTGTTGAAGTGGCAGCCGCGCCCCCGCATCCTGCCGTCCATGCTGGACTTACCCGTTGACAGCACAGAAGTACCGTCCAGTTACGGTCGGTAGCGGAGACGGCAAGCTATGGACCACGTGCCCTTAACCTGCCAGACTCCCCAGGAACAGCTATTTGCGTCAGCCGCGATGTTGCGGCTAGCTCCCGCTGTCGGGACCGGGAGCCGTCCGGCACCTCTGCCATGTGCCGGAGGGGGGATGAGCAATGAACGACGTGGAGACTGTGGCCTGGGTTCGGCAGGCCGCAAACGAGTCGTGCTGGATGTGCGGCGCTCGCCTGCGAGCTGGCGAGATGATTGCCGACGGCGGCAGCGCGTGCTCCGATGTGCGCTGGTATTGCCGGGACACGCCAGCATGCACGCGGCGCTGGACTGGGCGGCAGCGGGAATCCTCCGCCATGGCGCAATTGCGGTGAGCTCACCCGCGTGCCAGCTCACTACACTTGCGGACCCATGGGCTACACCGACGCTCCGGACGGCTGGTGGCGCGAGTTCGTACTGGCCTCGCCGGCTCGAACGGCCAAGCTCGCCGTGGTCCGGGCGGACGGCTCACCGCACGTAGCTCCCGTCTGGGCGGATCTCGACGGCGACGAGATCGTCTTCATGACCTCGGCCGACACGATCAAGGGCAAGGGCATCCTGCGCGACCCCAGGGTCTCGCTGTGCGGGGATGACGAGCGCCCGCCCTTCAGCTTCGTGACGATCGCCGGAACTGCGACGACCTCCGCGGACCCGGACGAGCTGCTGGCCTGGGCCACCCGCATCGGTGGCCGGTACATGGGCGCCGACCAGGCCGCGGTATACGCCCGGCGCAACGCAGCGCCACCAGAGCTCGTCGTGCGGGTCACCCCGACCCGCATCACCGCCAAGGTCGACGTGGCTAACTAGGACTCCGGCTCGCCCGGCCGGTCAGCCCCCGTCCGGTCAGGGCTGACTCCTACTGCTCAGCGATCCAGCTGCCGTGGAAGCGCCCAGAGGAGGTCAGAGATGGCCCAGGCAGGACCAGAGAACGAGATCATCACCAAGATCAGCCCGGACTCGGTGCAGGCAACTGTCTCGCGCCTGACCGGCCTCGTCGACGCCAAGGGCATGCGGCTGTTCGCCGTCATCGATCAGCGCGAGGAGGCTCGCCGGGCCGGCCTGGACCTGCGCGAGACCGTCCTGGTGCTCTTCGGCAGCCCGGCCGCCGGCACCCCGGTGATGGAGGCGGCCCCGCTGGCGGCCCTCGACCTCCCGCTCAAGGTACTGATCTGAGCCGATGGAGAGCAGACAAAGGTCTCCTATAACGCGCCAGAGGCTCTCGCCGCCCGGTATCACCTCAGTCACGACCTGACCGGCCGACTCGCCGGGATCAACACGATCACCGATGTGCTCGTGACCGCGCCACCTGCTTAACGGCCCGGCTCGGCGCAGCCAGCTAACCCGAACGCAGACCCGGCGAATTCGGCGGCCAGGCGTTGCCACCGCGGCCGGCCGCGCAGCATCGCATGATCGCCGCCAGCGACCAGGACCCGCCGCACGCGGGTGACTGCCTCGGCGCGGTCCGCGAACGCCCAGGTCATCTCGGGGCTCGTCACCTGATCCTGGTCACCATGGGCGAGCAGCACGCGCGTCCCGGCCAGCTGGCCGACGGGTTCGCCGGGCGGCAGCCAGGGGGCTAGCCCGGCTACCGCCGTGACCTGGGGATGCCCGGCCGCCCGCAGTGCGGCTCGCGCTCCCATCGAGTGGCCGATCAGGACGATCGGCACCGGGCCGAACTGCTCCGCTGCCTCGTCGAGCCACTGGCTCAGGTCGGCGACTGGGGACGCGAGCTCGCCGTTCCAGCCGCGCAGCCGGAACCTCGGCCGGCGCACGATGATGCCGCTGCCGCGCAGGGCCCGTCGGACCGGCCAGGCCAGTGCTGCTATCCGGACCACGCTGAGCTGGCCTGGCCGGGTGACGTCCGAGCTGACCGACCGGCCGCCATGCAGCATCAGCAGCAAGCCGGGCAACGGGTCGGGCGGGTCAGCACCGACCGAGCGGGCCTGCTTGCTTCCGGGCGAGTCCAGGCAGAATCCCCTCATTGCGGGGCAGCGGCCGACGCCGCTAACCATCTCCGGGGCGGCGCCCCGGAAAGCGAGGCCCGGCCCGGGCGGGGCGGGCCTGACCGAGGATACTTCGGCAGCCGCGTGCGATGATCGTGAGCAGTGAACTGCCCGAGCGAACGCGAGCGGCTGGCCGCGACCTTCACCCACCCCGGCGTGGCGGGCGCATATCAGCACCGTCCGCCGTACCCGCCCGAGGTCTTCGGCATCCTGGCGCGGCTCATCACCGACCGGCCCACGACGGTACTGGATCTCGGCGCCGGCGAAGGGGCGCTCGCCAGGCCGCTGGCCGGACTGGTCGACCACGTCGACGCGCTGGATATCTCCGCCGCGATGGTCAGCGCGGGCAGGCGTCGCCCCGGCGGCCGCCAGCCGAATCTGCGGTGGGTGGTCGGCCCGGCCGAGACGGCCCGGCTGGGTGGTCCGTACGCCCTGGTCACCGCAGGCGCCAGCCTGCACTGGATGTCGTGGCCGCGGACATTGCCGCGGCTGGCGGCGGCGATGACCGCCAACGCCTACCTGGCGATCGTCGAGCACGGTTACGACCACCTGCCCTGGCGCACTGAGCTGACCGAGATCATCCGCCGCCATTCCTGCAATCCCGGCTATGACCCGGAATTCTCCCTGGTCCATGCCCTCTGCGGCAGCGGACTGTTCGAGACCGCCGGGCAGGCGGCGGTGATCCCGGACCCCATCAGGCAGTCCGTGCCGAGTTACGTGGAGCATTTCCACTCGACCGCCAGCCTGGCCCGCGAGCTGATGCCAGCCGAGGACTCCGCGGCGTTCGACCGTGAGGTGGCCGACCTGGTCGGGCCTTACGCGGTGGACGGCCTGCTCGAGATGAACGTCGTCACCCAGCTGGACTGGGGCCGCATCACGGTCGTCAGCTAGCGGGGAGGAACACGTCCCGTCCGCCCGCCTGGTAGCGGTGGACGTATCCCGGCGCCAGCAGGCCGGCCATCCGGTCCAGGCCGGAGTCGTCCGACCAGCACTCTTCGATCAGCACCCGCACCAGGTCGGCCTGTGCCGCTGGCCCTGCCTCTGCCACTCGTGCCTCCCGCACCCGTGTCACGGAGCACCCGACAGTATCTATCAGGCGTAAGGTGCGCGTGTGACCGATCTTGGATCGCGGCTGAGGCGCGTCCTGCGCGACGACCTGGATCAGCGGCAGCGGGCCGCCCTGGCCTCGTGGATAGCCTTCACCGGCACCTTCGCGGTGGTCCGCGGCATCACCTGGAGCATCAGGGCCGGCCGCGGCCCGTTCCGCAACCTCAGCGCCGGCGGCGAGCACCTGCACCACTATCTGTGGGGCATCGGCATGCTGGCCGGAGTCGGCGCGGTCGCCGTCCGCGGCACCGACAGCCAGCGGGCGCATCCCGCGGTGGCCGTCAGCTACGGCAGCGGCCTGGCCCTGATCGTCGACGAGTTCGCGCTGCTGCTCGACCTCAAGGATGTCTACTGGGCCCAGCAGGGCCGCATCTCGGTCGACCTCGGCGTCGGCGGGATCGCGGTGACCGGGTCGTACTTCGCTGCCCTGCCGCTCCTGCGCGCGCTGCGCGACGAGTTTCACGACGGGCAGCCGGCCGCAACAGCGCGATAGCTGACTGGCACGCGCCTGCGCGCTCCGCGGTGACACCGGCGAGGCCCGCCCGACCGACCGCTCCCGCCGCGTCACTTGCTGGGGTGCGGGCACGCCACCTTCGGGTTGGCGCCGAAGTAATTCAGCGGTCCGGCCAGGACGGTGACGACGATCGTGCCGGTTCGGGCGCAGCCTGGGTCTGAGTTGTAGTAGTGGCGCTGAGCTCCGGCGATAGCGCCGATGATCAGCCAGATGACGAGCAAGATTCCAAGGATCCGCATGGAGACCTCCGATCATCCAAGGCGATCGCTGTGAGCGCCTGGCGTGGCCACGGGGATCCGGCGGGGACGACCCGCCGGCCGCCGCTGGCGACCCGCAACTACCATCGGTTCTGCTACATAAACCCCGATACCGCAAGCGTAGCCATCAATTGCCGCGTGACTGGCGTGCACCGTGAAACTCTATATTCCTCATGTTTGCTTCATTCGTCTTATATCCGATATATACGTCTGATCAGGCACGGCGGTCAGGTCGTCCCGAGCCGGGATGTTTAAACGAAACCGTCTGGGCAGTGTGCGGCCAGGAACTGGAGAAAGAAGAAAGCCATGGCCGTCGTGTTCGCGGTGTTCTTGGTGTTCTTGCTCGCCATCCTCCTGGTGTTCACCCTGTCCGAGGGACGGGAGGGCCGGCTCGCACGGCTCTCGCAACTCCGCACCGAGGCAGCGCAGGCGGCCAGGGTTATCCGGACTCGCGGAGCAGATGCCATCGAGCGCCTCGCTGCCCGGCTGGCCCCGGATCGTGGCCGCCGGATCGGTCTCGATCAACTCCTTGCCCAATCCCGCGGGGGCCGAGCACCTCGACGGGCCGGCTGAGTCCTGAAGCGCGGTGGCCCGGCCAGCCTTTCGGCCGCTTTCTTCCTGCACTCTTGCCTGCCGATGTTTGAAATTCGCACATGGGGCACCACTGGCCCGTGCCCAGAGCTGGTTCGCCGGAGGTGACCGGGAAATGACTCGAGCAGCAGCGACCATCGAGCCGAGTCCGATCAGCGAGCTTCCCGCCCGGGAGCTTGAGCAGCGCGACGACGCCGCGCTTCTTGAGAGATCAGCTCGAGCAGGTGCTGGACATGGAGGCGGTCTGGAAGCACTGGCGTGGCCTGCCCGACCGCGAGCAGCAGCTGCTTCTGCTGCGCTCCTAGGCAGCCGCAGACGTTCCCCAATCCCGCCTAGCATTGTGAAGGGACCGAAAACCATGAAGTCAGCGACAGCACTGACGATTCTGGCCATTGGCGCCATCTTCGCGTTCGCCGTCACCGCCCATCCGTCATTCCTCAACATCCAGGTCCTCGGCTGGGTGCTCATGCTGACCGGCATCACCGGCCTGGTCATCCCCCGGCGCGGGAAGGGCTGGCTGCGCCGCAGCGTGCTCGTCAAGGGTTCCCCGGACTTCACCGAGGTCGTCGACGCCGATGCGCGGAAGCCGATGGTTCCGCTGGGAACCGGGGACTCCGCGCCGACCGTCGTCGACGGCCAGGTCGAGCGAGAGTCGATCGTCGAGTACATCGAGAAGTAGCCGGCGGCTCGCGGCCCGAACGCCATCCCGGCGGGTGGCATTGGCCCCGATCAATGGCACCCGCTACGGCTCGGCGGTGCGGCCTGCGCCCGCGGGCACCCGGCTGGCCATCGCCGGAAGCGGCCGGCTCGTGCGGGCCGCCAGGACGTGCTGTCTCTCGTCCTCGGACGTGCCGCCCCAGACGCCATGAACCTGGCGCGTGGCCAGGGCGAACTCCAGGCACTCGGCCCGTACCTGGCAGCCAGCGCAGACCGTCTTCGCCTGATCTAGCTGCTCGACCGCAGGGCCGGCCGAGGACAGCGGGAAGAAGAGCTCAGGGTCGGCGCTCAGGCAGGCGCCACGCGCGCGCCAGTCGGCATCTGCTTTCGTCATCGCGATCAGTCTTCCTGCGGCGCGCTATCGCCATCGTGCAGGCGCCGCCGTCATTGCTCATTTGGCCAGCCTTCCACTGCCCGAGATTTCCGCATGTACTCATCCGCGCGAAGAGCCACCGCCTGTCACTCCTGGCGCGCAGCGCGCTTCGGTCCACTTCTTGCGCTCTGGTCACTTCTTGCGAGGGGCGCGCTTCGGGGCGTCGCCGACCCTCAGCACCACCATCGTGATGTCGTCTATGAGATTGCCTGCGGTGAATTCGAGCAGCCGCCGGCGCATCGCGGCCTCGAACTGAGCGGGAGGGAGCCCGGTCAGGCCGGCCAGCTCGTCGAGCAGCCGCGTCTGAAAGTAGGTCTTGTCCAGACCGCGCGCCTGAGTGAGCCCGTCGGTATAGAGGAACAGAATGTCGCCCTTGCGCATCGTAAGCTCGTGCGTGCCGGGCTCGGCGTCGGCGAGCAATCCGAGCGGAAGTCCGCCGCCGCCCGGCATCTGAACCCGCCCGTCCGAGCGGATGACCGCAGCGCTCGGGTGGCCCGCGCTGCCGAGAACCAGGTGCAGGATCCCATCTCGCCAGTCCAGGTGCGCGATGCTGGCGGTCACGAACCCGCCGCTCAGTTCCTCGGCCAGCAGGATCTCGTTGGCCCCGGACAGCACGGCGGCGGGGTCGGCGGTGCCGTGCGCGGTCACCCTGATCGCATGCCGCGCGGCGGCGGTGACGGCCGCCGCTTCCTCGCCCTTGCCGCAGACATCGCCGACGGACAGTCCCCAGCCTGCCGGGGTGCGGTAGACGTCGTAGAAGTCCGCGCCGATCTCGACGCCCTCTGAGGCTGCGATATAGGCCGCCGCGAGCTCGATTCCGGCGATCTCAGGCAGGCGGCGCGGCAGCAGGCTGGCCTGGAGGGCATCGGCTACCTCGGTGCGCCGGCGGAACAGATGGTCGACCCGGATGGCGAGGGCAAGCTGCTCGCCAAGCTCGGCGACCAGGCCGAGATCGGCGATTTCGAAATGCCCCTCCCCGCCGCGCTTCGCCAGCGTGAGGACGCCGTAGCGTTTCTCGCCGTCGGTGATCGGAACCGACAGCACGGATGTCGAGCCAAGCAGCATCAGCAGCGGGATGTCACCCGGCCCGGGGCCGAGTATTCCTGCGTCCTCGGCATGCGCGATCAGAACCGCCTGGCCAGATTCGTGGACCTGCTGCGGCAGCGAGCCTGGCGCTGGATTCAGGGCCGCGGCGGAGTCCCTGATGCCGGCCAGTCCGGGGCCTTCCGGCCCGATCACGAACTGGCGGCTGAGCCGCCCTCTGCGGTCGAGGTCGACGATGACCCAGGCCGCCAGCTCGCCGGCCAGCAGCCGGGCGCAGCGCTGCAGGATCATCGACTCGCTGAAGTTCTCGTTCTCCAGCAGGATCCTGGTCACGGCGGTCACGAGGTCCATCCGCTGAGTAATGGCCTCGATCGCCCTGGCCGGATGACCTGCCGCCGTCGCCCCGGTATCGGCACCCCGGCGAGAACTGGCCTTCGCCTTCGCCGCGCCCGCACCGGGCAGGTCATCGGTGCCTCCGGCTTCGACCGCCGCGCCGACCAGGTCGGTGACAGCCACGACTAGCCGGTCGGTGTCACCGCTGACGCTGACCAGGCCCATGGTCAGCAACCGGGGCGCCGCCCCAGCCGAGCCAAGCAGGCCGCACCTGACGCTGGCCTCCTTGCCGCTTCTGGCCACGGCGCTGAGCTTGGTCTCCACTGCGGCCCGGCTCTGCAGGGCGACGAAGGCCGTGAAGGGCCGGCCGGTCGCGTACCCCGGCTTCGACCCGAGCAGCTCGGCGGCTGACTTATTGACCCGCACCACGGTGCCGTCCCTGGCCAGCAGGAACAGCGGCACCGGCACATCGGAGAAGGCGGCGCGCAGCAGGCGGCGTTCCGCGCCGTCCGCGTCGGCGGAGCGCCCGCCGCCCGCCTGGCCAGGGTGAGCAGACGGCCCGGCGAGCAGGCCGATGGCGCCTTCAAGCTCGGTGAAGGCCGCGTCGAGTACCGCGCCCAGATCGGCAGCGGGCAGGCTCGCTGCCTGCCGCAGCGCCGCCTGGCGCTTCTCGAGCTCGGCAACCTGACTCGACGCGTCGTCAGGCTCTGGCTTTACCGGCACTAGGTGTCCTATTCTCGTCGCGGCACTTCAGGCCCACTAGATCAGTCATGCGTCGCGAGCGTCCAGTGCCGGCTACGTCGGGTCAGGTGTGATGTCGCCACCGGCGCCCGCCGGGCGGCCGGCCGGGCCCGCTGAGCCGCTCGATCGCTGCAGCGGCGAGGTCAGCGATGTGAGCCAGGACGCTCAGCTCAAGGAACGTCACGTGCGGCTCGGTGCGGCGGCGCACGATGGTGATCGCGCCGACTGATGCGTCATCGACCGAGACCGGGCCCACGGCGTAGGATCCGGCGCCGAGCGCCTCCACCACGCGACGGCCGTCCGGAAGGATGCCAAGCTCGGCCGGGTCCGCCATCGAGGCCTGGACGAGCGGCGTGCGCTGGGTCATAGCCGACGCGATCAGCGGGCAACTGTGCACCGGCAGCTTCGCACTGCCGCCGCGAGATCGGGCTCGTGGCGGCTGCCGGCGACCGATCGGGAGCCCGGTCCCCACGGAGCCAGGTCGACGATGACCCAGTCAGCAAAGCGCCCGGTCAGGGCGTCGGCGGTACCGGCCTGGAGATCCCGCTCGGCGGTCGCGGTCGCGGTCGCGGCCACGGCCGCGCCGCCCGCTGCCGCGAAGGCATCGAGCGCCGTCGTCCACGCGCGGACCCGCTCTGCGGGCCATACGTATCCTGCCGGGAGGTTCATCTTCCTTCTGACCTGGATCTGCACTGGTCGCCCGCCCGCCGGGCTGCCGTCCGTTGGACGGCCGGCGGGCTGGCAGCGAGCCGCAGCTACCCCGGGCCTGCTCGGGGAAACAGGCTCAGCCGCGCTCGAGCTCGTGCGACTCGACGATCCGCCTCGCGACCTCGGTGACCTTGATCTGGCTGGTCTGCGAAATCTTCCGCATCCGCCGCAGCGCCTCGTCAGCGCTGCAGCTGAGGCCGACCATCAAGATCCCCTTGGCCTGATCGACCACCGCCCTGGAGTCAGCTCCCTCGCTCAGCTGGCGGACAGTCCGCTGCGCGGCGTCATAGTCCGAGGTGTTGCGCATCACCGCACTGCCGAAAGCGATCAGCAGTTCGCCGATCGGCACTCGCTCGGGGTCGAGCACCCGGGGCCGGGTGGCGTACATCGTCAGCGTCAGCGCGAGCGTTCCTGACCCATGCACCAGCGTGAGCGACGACCGGACTCCCAGTGACAGCGCCCTGCTCGCGTACTCCGGCCACCGCGTCTCGGTCAGCGTGTCCGGGCAGCTGACCTGATTGCCGGCCGCGAGCGCCGCTATCACGGGCCCGCGCCGCCAGGCCTGCTGGACTTCGGCGAGCTCGGACAGGTCAGGATGGCTGGCCGCGGTAATGGCCGGCTCGCTGTCGTGCCACAGCACGGACGTTGCGCCCGAGCAGCCCGGCACATGCCGGGCCGCGAGCTCCACCAGCCGGTGCATGGCCCGCGACTCTGAGGCACTCGCAAGGGTCAGCAGTTCGCCGGCGGCCTGCGCGAGGTCCGCGCTCAGGTCCCCTGACTCCGCTTCAGACACCGCCACCTCGTGCGCGCGATTCACGTCCGATAACAACCACCATCTACTATTTTGGCGGACCACCGCCACAGCGGGAAATAGTCTGGCCACGGTCCTGCACTCCGGGTCGGGCGATCCGCCGGGAGGCTGCTCCCCCTGCAATCCGCCGATTGCCCTCGACAAGGCACTATCCCACCGTCACGAGTAAGCTCCCTCGATGAACCGACCCGGCGAGACCGCCCGAGGGATTCACGGAATGCTCCAGCTTGCCACAGAAGGCACCGCCGACGAGGTGGTACCTGTACTCCTGATCGAGGATGACGAGGCCGACGCCATCCTCGTGCGAGAGTACCTGCACGACGCCGGCCTCGGCGTCTCGCTGTCCTGGCAGCAGAGCCTCGCCGCTGCCACCCCGGAGCTCGCGGCCGGCCCGGTCTGCGTGCTTCTCGACCTCGGGCTGCCGGACTCAGTGGGATTTGAGGGGCTGCGGCATGTACTGCGCCTGGCTCCCGACGCTGCGGTGCTGGTCCTGACCGGGGCCAGCGACGCGTCGCTCGGGATCGCCGCCATGACGGCTGGCGCGCAGGACTACCTGGTCAAGGGTCAGGTGGACGGAGCGACGCTGAGCCGGTGCATCAGGTATGCGATCGAGCGGAAGCGCGCCAACGACTCGGCCCGCAAGCTGCGCGAAGCCGCGATGAGGCAGGCCGAGTACGCCAGGCTCGAACGCGGGCTGCTACCGGTTCCGATCCTGGACGACGAGAACCTCTTTCATTCGCTGCGCTACCAGCCGGGCCGCGATCAGGCGCTGCTTGGCGGCGATTTCTACGACCTGGTTCAGACTGGTGACGGCACGCTGCACGCCCTGATCGGCGATGTCTGCGGTCACGGGCCTGACGAGGCGGCGCTGGGTGTCTGCCTGCGGGTCGCCTGGCGGACGCTGGTGCTGTCCGGCCACGAGCCAAGTCACACGCTGAATTGCCTGCAGGAAGTGCTGATCCGCGAACGGCACCGGCGCGAGGTGTTCGCTACCGTGGCGACGCTGAGCATCGATGTGGCGACGGGCGACGGCGTCATGCACATCGCCGGTCACCCGCCGCCGGTCTTGCTCGGATCGCTACCGTCCGCCCTCGGCGACGGACGCGCCGGGCCGCCGCTCGGACTGTTCGACGAGGACTGGCCGGAGGTGCCCGTCTCGCTCGGCCAGGAATGGGCGCTGATGCTCTACACCGACGGGCTCATCGAGGGCCGCGGCGGATCCGACCGGCGGGTGCTCGGCCCTGAGGGGCTGCTCGACCTGATCGCGGCATCATCGCCCGGGCCAGCTGTTCGTGGGTTCGAGGACACGCTGGCCGAGACGCTGCTCAAGACCGTCGAGCGGCTCAATTGCGGGCCGCTTGCCGATGATGTCGCGGTGATCATCATCGGCCGGCACGCGTGACCGATCAGCTGGCCAGGACCGCGCCGGCGCGCGCCGCTCAGGACGGCCCGTCCACCGTCCGGGCCAGGACCCGCCATACCTTCAGCGAGGGAACCTGGTCACTCAAGCGCAGGCTCGGACTGGCCTTCACCGTGGCCGGCGCGGTGTTCGTCATCGGGAGCGTGCTCGGCGGGCTTGCGCTCAACGCCATGGTGAGCGCGGTCAACCTCCAGGTCAACCGGCTCGACCCGGCCGCGCACAGCACCAGCTACCTGCTCACCTCGCTGGTCGACGAGGAGACCGGCGTCCGCGGCTACATCATCAGCCGCCAGCAGTCCTTCCTGGCGCCCTACCGGCAGGGTGTCCGTCAGACGGCCAGCTATATTTCCGAGCTGCACAGGCTCGTGGATGCCTATCCGGCGCTCCGGCCCCGCCTGCACGCCGTCGAGAGCCAGGCCAACCTGTGGCGCAGTCAGTACGCGGAGCCCGCGATCACGACCATCATGGGTAAGAAGCAGGTCCCCGCCGCGCTTGAGACGACGGGCAAGCTCGACTTCGACCGGCTCCGCGCCGACATCGCCAGCCTGAATAGGGAGATACTCTCCGAGCGCGCCGCAGCGCTCCGCCGGCTGCACGCGGCCACCACCGCGGTGATCGTCGTGGCGATCACCGGCGCGATCGCGCTGATCGCCGCCGCCGCCGCGGCCTGGGCCGCGATGAACGCGTGGGTCACCAGGCCGCTGGCCCTGCTCGGGAACGAGGCGCAGGTCGTGGCGTCGGGCGGGCTCGACCATGAGCTGAAGGTCAGCGGCCCGCAGGAAGTCATGGAGCTGGCGGCCGACGTGGAGGCCATGCGTCGCCAGCTGCTGGCCAGCCTCGACGACCTGTCCTACAAGGCCACCGAGCTCGAGCGGTCCAACCGGGAGCTCGAGCAGTTCGCCTACGTCGCCTCGCACGACCTCCAGGAACCGCTGCGGAAGGTGGCCAGCTTCTGCCAGATGCTGGAATCCCGGTACGCGGGGCAGCTGGACGACCGCGCCCACCAGTACATCGCGTTCGCCGTTGACGGCGCCAAGCGCATGCAGCTGCTCATCAACGAGCTGCTGACGTTCTCCCGGGTCGGCCAGCCAGGAACCGTCCGCGGTCCCGTCGACCTGAACACCGTGGCCAGCGAGGCCGCGGACCGGCTGGACGCCACGATCGCCGACACCGACGCGGAGGTCGTGGCCGGGGAACTGCCCACCGTGACCGGCGACGCGACGCTGCTGACTCAGCTCTTCCAGAATCTCATCGCCAACTCGATCAAGTTCCGGCAGCCGGACGAGCGGCCGCTCGTCCGGATCACGGCCGAGCGCAAGGACGGGTACTGGGAGTTCGCGTGCCAGGACAACGGGATCGGCATCGCTCCGGCGCACGCGGAGCGAGTCTTCGTGATCTTCCAGCGGCTGCATCCGCGGGACGCTTACCCCGGAACCGGCATCGGGCTTGCGCTGTGCCGGAAGATCGTCGATTTCCACGGCGGGACCATCTGGGTGGATACCGGCGCTGATCCAGGATCAGGCACTACGATCCGGTGGACAATTCCCGAGTCGGACGAGCTGAAGGAGGCCACGTGACCAGCGGCGATCCACCGGTCATGATCCAGATCCTGCTCGTCGAAGACGACCCTGGGGACGTGCTCATCACCAGGGAAGCCTTCGCCGAGAACAAGGTGCGCAATCATCTCAGCGTGGTCTCCGACGGGGAGACGGCGATGTCCTTCCTGCGAAATGAGGGCGATTTCGCCGCTGCGCCGCGGCCGGATCTCATCCTGCTCGACCTCAACCTGCCCAGGAAGGCGGGGCATGAGGTACTTGCCGAGATCAAGTCCGACGTCGACCTGCAGCGGATTCCGGTTGTCGTGCTGACCACCTCCGATGCCGAGGAGGACGTACTGCGCAGCTACGACCTCCATGCCAACGCCTACGTCACCAAACCTGTCGATTTCAGCTGCTTCCTGAACGTGGTCCGGCAGATCGACGAGTTCTTCGTCTCGGTGGTCAAGCTTCCTGGCCGGTAACTGAATCAGCCGCTGGCCGGGATTACCTCACCGGATCGCGGGAAGTGCAGACCAGCCGCCGCACGGCGCGGTGCAGGGCGCTGACTCAGGGTTCGGGATGAGAACAACGGACGACGACAGGAACGAGTCCCCGCAGCAGCGGGATGACCGCAATCTGATGGAACTGCTTCAGGAGCTGCGGGTCGCTGGGCTCGGCGTCCAGGTACTGTTCGGGTTCTTGCTCTCGCTCCCGTGCACGAACAGGTTCATCAAGCTCAGTCAGTCCCAGCGCGGGCTGTACGTCGCGGACCTGCTGCTCGCGGCCCTGTCGACCGCGCTGCTGCTCGCCCCGGTCGCCTATCACCGCCTTGTCTTCCGGCAGCATCTCAAGGAGCGGCTGGTCAGGATGGCCAACGGGATGGCTATCGCCGGCCTGGTCGCCGTGGGGCTGGCCGTGACCGCAGCGGTGCTGCTGGTGGTCAGCTTCGTGGCCGGCGGCGCGCCCGCCGTCATCGTCGGCGTCTTCCTCGCCAGTCTCATCACCGCGCTCTGGTTCGTGTTCCCGCTGGCCCGCCGCGAGGAAGCTGAGGAGTCGCGTGCCTCGGGTGGACGTACCATGCACCAGTGACCGCAGCGAACCGGGCCGGGACGAGCCACGCTGAACTGGCCGGGCTGCTCAGGCGCTGGAGCGACGACCTGGCCGCGTGGGCTATCCCTGCGCACATCCTCGCGGCGGTGCCGGACTCTCCCTGGGTGCTGCCTGGCCAGGTCTTCGCCCGGCGGGCGGACAAGCTGGCCGCCGAGCCGGCCGGCCCGTCGTTCGAGCAGGCCTGGGCGGCGCTCGACCCCCCCGGGACCGTGCTGGACGTCGGCTCGGGAGCCGGTGCCGCCTGCCTGCCGCTGCTGGCTCGCACCACCAGCCTGACTGCGGTCGATGCCGACGAGCGGATGCTCGCCCTGCTCGCCGAGCGGACCGACGCGCGGGGTGCGCGGGCTCGCCGTGTGCACGGCCAGTGGCCGCAGGTCGCCCCCGAGGTGCCCGTCGCGGATGTCGTCACCTGCCATCATGTCCTTTACAACGTTCCTGACCTGGCTCCCTTCGTGACGGCTCTGACAGGTCATGCCGGGCGCCTGGTCGTGGTCGAGACCGCCAGCTCGCATCCGATGACCTCCCTGAACCAGCTGTGGCTGAGATTCCACGGCCTGCGCCGGCCGGACCGCCCGACCGGAGACGACCTGCTGGCGATCCTGCGGGCCATGGACCTGGACATCTCGTGCCAGCGATGGCAGCGGCCAGGCGGTCCTGATTACGAAAGCTTCGGCGAGCTGACCGACGTGACCCGCCGGCGGCTGTGCCTGCCGGCGGAACGGGCCGGCGACGTCGCTGACGCGCTGATCGAGGCCGGCATCGATCCGCTGCATCCGCTCGACCTCGGCTCTTCCGGCCGGGATGTCCTGACCATCTGGTGGAAGGGCGGCGGGCAGAATTAGCGCACTGGCGGTACTAGCCGACTTCGGGGAGCTAGCCGGCTTCGGCGGGCAATCCGGCCCGGGGCTAGCCGATTTGGCTGCTCGCACGTCTTGTTGTAGAGACGATAGGACAGCGTGACGACGGTGAGGCACCTTTCATGACCGACTGGCCAGACGACTGGTTTCGCGACCCCGCGGCGGGAGCGAAACAGCCAGGTGACGGGTCCGAATCCGGGCCAGGAACCGCGGGAACCGGAAATGCTGGCCCGGCTAATGCCGAGCCCACCGTGCAGCTCCCTTATCGCTCGCCGGGAGGCGGGCCGGCGGCACCGCTCGGCCGGCCGGCCGGCGCCGCCTCGGTGACCAGGCCGGGTCAGCGCCGCCCAGGATCCGCTGGGCCGGCCGCACGCCCCGGCCGGCCTGGACCTGGCGGGGCCGGCGGAGCTGGCGGACCGGGCGGACCCGGCCGACCCGGCGGACCCGGCGGACCCGGCGGACCCGGCGGACCCGGCCTACCGCCCGGCAGCTGGCCAGCTCAGCCTGCCGCGCGCACGCCGAGCCGGCCGGCCCGGCCGCCGCTGATGCCGGGCGCCGGTGCCGGCGGGCGGGGACCAGGCGGCTACTCCGGCCAGCCCGGCTGGCGGCGGTGGCTGCGGCCGCGGCCGATCTTCGCCCTGATCGCCGTCCTGCTCTCCCTCGCGATCGTCGGCAGCATCGCCACGTACTTCTACATGGACTCCAAGCTGACCAGGAAGAACATCCTCGTCGACTACGCCGGCCGGCCGGCCCCGGGGGCGGGCCAGAACTGGCTGATCACCGGATCGGACAGCAGGCAGGGCCTGAGCCGCAAGGAGGAGCGAAAGCTGGCCACCGGACACGACATCAGCGGCCGGCGTTCCGACACGATCTTGGTCTTGCACCTGCCGAGCAACGGCGGCCGGCCGGTACTGGTCAGCCTGCCCCGCGACTCGTACGTGCCGATCCCTGGCCATGGCTCGGACAAGATCAACGCCGCGTACGCGCTGGGCGGGCCGAAGCTGCTCGCCGAGACCGTGCAGAACGTGACCGGGCTGCATATCGATCACTACATGGGGATCGGGTTCGGCGGCTTCGTCCGGGTCGTCGACGCGATCGGCGGCGTCCGGCTGTGCCTCAAGGCTCCGCTGGTCGACCCGGCCGCCGGCCTGCACCTGCACAAGGGCTGCCAGGTGCTCAACGGCGCCGAGGCACTCGGCTTCGTCCGGTCCAGGCACAACTTCGCGACGCAGGACCTCCAGCGGATCCAGAACCAGCGGCTCTTCCTTCGTGCTCTGCTCCGCAAGCTGACCAGCGCCGGCGTCCTGGCCAATCCGTTCGCCGCGCTGCCGGCCGCGTCCGGCGTGGCCGGCACGCTCACCGTCGACAGCGGGACGCACCTGTACCAGCTGCTGAAGGTGGCGTTCGCGCTGCGCAACCCGATCACGACGACCGTACCGATCGGCAACTCGAACTACGTCACGCCGAGCGGGCAGGATGCGCTGCTGTGGGACCGCACCCAGGCGCTGCAGCTCTTCCGCGACCTGCGCAACGACCAGCTGGTACCCAAGAGCCTGATCACCGGATCTAAGCAGGCGGGCTAGGCCGGCCGACTGCGCGCCGGTGCTGCTCGCGGCGAGTTCAGCGCTGTCTCAGCCCGCCTTCAGGCAACGTTCAGCCAGAAGGCGGACAATGGACAGATGAGCACCGCCGCCGGAGACCGCCAGCAGCCTGCCGCGAAGCTGCTGGTCGTCGAGGATGAGCCCAACATCCTCGAGCTGCTGGCGGCCAGCCTGCGCTACGCCGGGTTTGAGGTCGTCACCGCGGCGGCGGGCTCCGACGCCGTCCAGGCGGCCCAGCGGCACCGGCCCGATCTCATCGTGCTCGACGTCATGCTGCCCGACATGGACGGCTTTGACGTACTGCACAGGCTCCGCGGCGGCGGCACCCGCACCCCGGTGGTGTTCCTGACGGCACGCGACTCCACCGAGGACAAGGTCCGCGGGCTGACGCTCGGCGGCGACGACTACGTCACCAAGCCGTTCAGCCTGGAGGAAGTCATCGCGAGGATCCAGGCCGTCCTGCGGCGGACCCGCGGCGGGGCGGCTGAGCCGTCGCCCAGGCTGGCCTTCGCTGACCTCGAGCTCGACGAGGACAGCCACGAGGTGTGGCGCAACGGCACCCAGGTGCAGCTGTCGCCAACCGAGTTCAAGCTGCTCAGGTACTTCATGCGGAATGCCGGCCGGGTCCTGTCCAAGATGCAGATACTCGACCACGTCTGGGATTACGACTTCCGGGGCGACACCGGCATCGTCGAGTCCTACGTCTCCGTGCTGCGCCGCAAGATCGACGCGTCCGAGCCGCACCTGCTGCACACGCTGCGCGGTGTCGGCTACGTCATGCGCCTTCCGTCGTCCTAGCCGGGCACGCTCCGATGGCCTCGTCACCAGGCTCCGGGACCTCTGGCCCGACCGGCTTCTGGCGATCGCTCCGGGAGCTGCCAAGCCGGACGCCGCTCAGGGTCAAGCTGATCGCCGCCGTGCTGACGCTAGTGACGGCCGCTCTCGCCGTGATCAGCATCGCCGGCATTGCGTTCCTGCGCAGTTATCTCCTCCATCAGGCCGACCATGAGCTCCGCGCCGCGGCTTACGCCAACACAAGCACGATCATCTACCCGTACCTCTTTCTCGGTGCAGGCCCACAACCCGACTACGGCGGCCTGTCCGTCCAGTGGCTGCCGGTCAGCGGCAAGCTGCAGCAGGTCGTCGCCGACTACTCCGGATTCAGGGGCGGGCAGCTGGTCCCCGGGCCATCGGTCCAACCGACAGATAGCTGGCTCTACAAGCCAGGACCCGCGAACTACCGCGCCGACAGCTGGCTCAACACCCGAGGGGCCCCGGTCTCGGCGCCAGTCACCGTCCACGCGTCGTCGGGCAACGGCCGCTGGCGTGTCGTCAGTTCGGCCGCTACCTTCCACGGCCCGGGCGGCCAGGTCGTCAAGGGCACGATCATCCTGGGCATCGAGGTGACGACGCCCTACCGGACCCTCAACGAGCTGACCATCATCGACCTGATCGTCAGCGGTGCCTTGCTCGTCGTACTGGCGATCTTCGGCATCGCCGTCATCCGCTCCAGCCTGCGGCCGCTGACCGACATCGAGCGGACCGCGGAGGCCATCGCGGCAGGTGATCTCGGCCGCCGCGTGCCTGAGCGTGACCCGCGCACGGAGGTCGGCAAGCTGGGCCGCTCACTCAACGCGATGCTGGCCCAGATCGAGTCCGCTTTTCGCGCGCGAACCGCATCCGAGGAATCGGCCAGGCAGTCAGAAGATGCGGCCCGCCGGTCCGCGCTCGCCGCGAGCCGGTCGCAGGACCGGCTGCGGCAGTTCGTCGCCGACGCCAGCCACGAGCTGCGGACGCCGCTGACCGCGATCCGCGGCTACGCCGAGTACTACCGTCAGCGCGGCGGCGTCGGCGGCCTGGCGACCGACGAGCCGCCGGCGGACAGCCAGCCGGCCGGCTCAGCGACCGCCTCCGACCCCAGTGTCCCGGCTGGTCCGCTCACCCGCTCCGACCTCGACCACCTCATCGAGCGGGTCGAGAGCGAGGCCACCAGGATGGGCGTGCTCGTCGACGACATGCTGCTGCTGGCCCGGCTCGACCAGCAGCGGCAGCTCGAATTCCGCACCGTCGACCTGCTCGCGATCGCCGCTGACGCGCTGCACGACGCGCGTGTCATCGCGCCGAAGAGGGCCATCAACCTGACCGTCGGCACGCCGGAAGCGCCGCTGGTCACCGGCGACGAGGTCGGCCTGCGGCAGGTCGTCGGCAACCTGATGAGCAACGCCATGAC
>JADGPC010000212.1 GCA_017882645.1 Streptosporangiales bacterium
CTCGTTACTGCCCTAACCGCATCGTCGGCCCGCTGATGTCGTCATAGCAGCATCAACGGGCCGACGATGTTCCAAGCTGTCGCGGTTACTCGACCGGGATCTCCTTGTTGATCAGGCCGAGGTCGATCCCCTGCCGGCTCCGCACGATGCGCGCCACCACATAGATGACGATGGCGAGCACGTACATCGCGCCCATGTAGATCAGCGAGTCATTGTTGTTGACTCCGTAGGCGGCGTTGGTCAGCCACTCGTAGAGGTTGAACCCGAGCAAGCCGATCGTGATCCAGCCGGCGACCGGCACGATCGGCACGCCGAGCAGCTTGATCCGGCTGGCCGGCGACGCCTGCCAGAGTTCCTTCTTGATGAACGGAAGCAGCACCACGGCGATCGCGGTGAAAAGGTAGGTCACCGCGATGACCAGGGTCGCGTCCAGCGTGTAGGTGTAGAACTTCGACCAGTACGCGTAGACGGCGCTGAGCCCGATCGCCGGAAGCAGCATCAGGACCAGTGAGTACATCGGCACCTTGCGCTTCTCCGAGACCTCGGCGGCCCGGTCCGGCAGGATCCGGTCGAATGCCGCCGCGAAGATCACCCGGGTCGAGGACAGGAACAGCGTGCCGACCCAGGCGATGAACCACAGGAACATCACCACGAGCAGCACGACCTGGAAGATCTGGTTGTGCACCATCCAGCCGATGAACATCACCGGGTACGGCCAGATCGGAATCGCCGCGGGCACCTTGCCGCCGTAGTAGGCGCTCCAGTACAGCGCGCCGGTGTTGTTGTAGAACGCCTGGCCCATGGTCTTGTTGATCAGCACCAGGAACAGCACTGACAGCGCGACGGTGATCCACAGGCCGCCGAACATGCCGGCGAAGACGCGCCGGAAGTCGCTGGCGCCGCGGATCTCGCCGTACAGCGTCGAGCCCCAGTTCGGCCAGAGCAGGTAGAACATCATCATCGGCACCAGCAGCATGCTCGCGCTGACCGGGCTGAACCCGAACGCCGGCGAGACGTATCCGGACGCCTTCGCGCCGGCGTTGGTCTTCTGATAGGCGTTGGCAACGCCGAAGATCTTGTGTGCCTCGAGGTTGAACGAGCTGACGAAGCTGGCGTGGTTGTTGATCGCGAGCAGCAGCAGGATCACGCCGAAACCGACGAGTCCGCCATAGAAGCCCCACTTCTGGAGCCTGGCGTAGCCGGCCATTCCCAGCGAGACCAGCAGCCCGGCCAGGCCGATCGTGATGACCGAGACCAGGAAGATGCCGTTCTTCCCGGCGAACCAGGTCGCGGCGCTCGGATGCCCGAGGGTCGCCAGCAGCGGCTGGAAGAACTCGGCGGAGAGCACGTTGCCGTAGATCGGCGCCCAGAGCCACAGGATGAACCACCAGCCGGTGGCGGCCATCACGAAGCCGATTCCGCTGCCGAGGATCCTGGTCTGCCAGACGTAGTCGCCGCCGGCCCGGGGGATCGTGACGATCAGGCCCGCGTAGGCGATAACGAGGAAGGAGACCCAGACCGCTGAGACGAGCACCGCGGTCAGCAACTGGCCCTTAGGGAAGAACGACTGGTAGGAGAACTCGAAGATGCCGAGCGTGACCACGTTGGTCGACAACGTGGCGTAGATCATCGAGTCCCGAACGGACCAGCCTCTGACCAGGCCGGTCGCCTTTCTCAGGAAAAGAGTCGGCGTCTCGTTGCCGAGAGCTTCAGCAGCCATCTACTACTCCGCCTCCAGGTACTGGTATGGGGCAACGCTTCGCAGCCCGGTCGCAGGGGGTCGGCCGACCACGCTGGCCGGCTGCGCGAGGCCGATCAGCCATGGTTCGTGCGGTACGTTACTTTCCGAATACTGTGTCACTTCCTGCACGTGCTGTCACGGGGGTTGACCAAGTCCTTTCGCGACATTTCGGCTGGTCGCACAGCCGTACTCCGGAGCCGTCTAGCTGGCCCTGAGCAGGCGCCACGGACTATCCGTTCACCAGGATGTACCGGCTGACTTTCGCCTTCTTGACGTCCAGGTCGATCACCGCTCCCTGGAGCACGCCGTCGCCGTAAACGCTGCCCGGATTGATGGCGAGCGTCCGGCCCATCTTCTTGATCCCGCGGCTCTCGTGGATGTGGCCGTGCACCGAGAGCAGCGGCTGATGCTTCACGATCGAGTCGCGCACCGCCTTCGAGCCGACCGGCTTCATGACGGCCCCGCCGTGCGTCGGCCGCAGTGTCTCGTCCAGCGCCGGAGCCTCGTCCAGGCCGGTGCCGTAAGGCGGGGCGTGGAAGTTGAAGATGGTCCGGCCCATGTCCGGCACGTGCTCGGCGACGGCCTCGATCTTCGCGGCCAGTTCGTCTTCCGGCGCCTCGCGGAACGTGTCCCACGGCGTCGGGTTGGTCCATCCCATCGAGACCAGGCTGAAGCCGCCGAGGTCGAGCACCTTGCCCTCGGCGAAGGTCACGCACGGCGAGGACTCGATCATGTCGTCGATCTCGAAGATGTCGTCGTTGCCGCCGTTGAGGATGCAGCCGACCTGGCCGCCGCCAAGCTTGCCGTCCGCCATGTCGAGCCAGCGGTCGAGGGAATGCATCATCTCCTGGCTGAAGCGGCGGTCGACCTCGCCTTCCTCCTGGCTCAGGTGCTGCAGTTCATCCGGGCTCACGATGGCGGGGTAGGAGCCACGGTTCCTGATCTGCTTCTCGACCTCGGCCAGCATCTCGCGCGACTCGATCCGCTGCGATTCCCCGCGCAGGGTGACCTGCCAGTAGCCGTTGTGCGCCACGATCGGGATCATTACCTTGCCGGTGACGTCGCCGCCGAGAATGACCATGTCAGCCTTGTAGAAAGCGGCGGCATTGAGGAACTTGCGCCAGCAGATCTCCGACCCGTGGATGTCCGTGGCAAAAAAGATCTTCATCTGAGGTAACCCCGCCCCGTTGACCATCGCCTACGCAAGGGTGTAGCAGTCCGCATAACTGGGCGTCAAGTGATGGTTTTGTTACAAATCGATGAGTCGGCTTCGCAATCCGGCTTTGGCGCCCTCGCGGTGCCATACTGCGAATCGGCCCGGCTCAGTGCCCTACTTCCTCAGGAAGCTCGTACCAGCGGACCTTGTCGCCGATGCCGGAGCGCACCTTCCACTTCATGGTCTTGGGCGCCGCGTCGGCTAGCTGCCGCAGCCGGGCGGCCTGCTCCACTGGGTCGAACGGCATGCCAGGCTGAGCGAGGTGCGGCCGCTCGGCGATCAGTCCCGGCAGCTTGTCCAGGTTGCCGGTGACCGTCCGCCACCAGCCCCAGTCGGCCCCGAGCACGGCGCAGAACCGGTCCGAGTCGATCGCCAGCCCGTCTCCCGGCGGAGCGATCGGCATGCACGACAGCAGCTGGACGATGTCCCTGGCGTCCTTCTCGTTCAGCTCGATGATCTGGAGCTTGGACAGCAGCAGGTCGACCACGTCGACGGTATGCGGCAGCTTGCGGAACGACGGGCGGAAGTCCAGCACATGGCACATCGTGAGCCGGTCGACCATCACGTCAATGGGCCGGCCGGACGGAGCCGTGAAGTACATCTGCCGGTCGCCGTTGAGGTTGTTGAACCGGCGGTCGGCCGCACAGCCGACCTTTTCCAGATGAGCGGCGACCGCCTTGCGTTCCTTCGACAGGCAGGCAAAGTCAATGTCCTGGTCACGGCGGAGCCTGGGCGGGTAATCCGGGCAGACCACCCGCACGCCGAGGCCGCCGAGCAGCTTGAGGCCGATGCCAGCCTCGACCGCGCCGTGCGCGATCCGCATCGCGTCCGTCAGCGGATCCGCCGGCGATCCCGGCTCCGGGTGCGGGGCGGCGTCCTGCGCAGCCTGCTGGTGAGCCGGACCCGATACTGACATGTCCATGCGTGGCTCCCTTATGACCGGGCGGTGCCCCAGTCTATGGCTAACAGTGTCAATAGCCCACCGCTGTTCGGCAACTATGACGCTGCCCCATTCGCCCGGCAACCAGTGGCTCACCAGGGGCCGCGCGGATAATGTCGGAGCTGGTCCTGACCGGGAGGAGATTGGCATGGCGTTCGAGCTTGAGGCCCCGATCACGGCCGTGACCGTCTTCCGGGACGGCGCGCGCGTCGTGCGCACCGGCACCCTGGACCTGCCCGCCGGGCTCCAGACCGTCGTGGTCCGCGGCCTGCCGGCCGCGGCCGACCCGGCCTCCGTCCGGGTCGCTATCCGGGGCCAGGCCGTGGCCCTGCTCGAGGTCCAGGTAGATCGCGGCTACGGCGCCGACCCGGTGCGCGCGGAGGTGGTGCGGCTGAGGTCGGAGGCGGAGAGCTGCCGCGACGCGGTCCAGGCGCTGGCCGACCAGGACACAGCGGAGCGGGCGCGGCTCGGTTTCGCCGATCATCTGTCCGAGGCCGCCGCCACCGCGCTGGCGCGGGCGGTGGGATCCGGGCGCGCGGGCCGGGACGAGCTGGACCAGATGGCCGGTCACCTGGCCGCCACCACGGCGAGCGCGCTGGAGCGCCGCCGCGATATCGCCGCGCGCACGCGCGCCGCCGAACGCGAGCTACGGGCCGCCGAGCAGCGCCTGGCCGATGCGGAGCAGCGCGCGGGTGCCGCCGAGTTCACCGAGGTTTC
>JADGPC010000213.1 GCA_017882645.1 Streptosporangiales bacterium
CACGCGCTGCGACCCGGTGTTGTGCAGCAGGGTTGCGGCCTGGATCCGGTGCAGGCCGAGTTCGGAGAAGGCGGTGCCGATGATGCCGCGCACGGCAGCGGTGGCCAGCCCGCGGCCGTTATCGGCCGCGCTGACCCAGTAGCCCAGGCTGCAGGACTGGAACGGGCCGCGCACGATCTCGTTGAGGTGATCCGCCCGGTGACCTGGCCGCTGCCGTCGAGGATGACGCCAGGACGGGGACGTCCTGGCGGGTCACAAGCCGGGAGGAAACCATTTCTGCCTTCCTGCAAGTGGACATAGCCGGCGACATCGATGGACGATAGTCGATATGTCTGACCGGCCGGGACAAGGCGTGGTCGAGCTCGTTGGCGATCCTGACCGCTATGCGGCCTGGACGCTGGTGGTAGACGGCTTCCCGCAGTCCCACGTCGACCTCGACGACCCGCGCTATCTGGAGTTCGAGTACGTGCGGCGGCTCGGGCACCTAGTCGACCTCGCGGCGCCCGCCGGCGAGCCGCTGCGGGTGCTCCATCTCGGCGGCGGCGGCCTCACCCTGGCCCGGTACGTGGCGGCGACCAGGCCGGGATCCCGGCAGCTAGCGGTGGACTGCGATTCCGCGCTGGTGGACCTCGTCAGGCGGCGGCTGCCGCTCGACCAGCCAGGGCGGCGGGCGAGCAAGGCCGGGGCTGGCCGGATCCGGATCCGGGTGGCAGATGCCCGCGCCATTCTCGAGCACGCTGCTCCCGGGTCCTTCGACCTGGTGATCGCCGATCTCTTCGCCGGCGGCCGCACGCCCGCGCACCTGACCTCGGCCGAGTTCACGGCCGCGGCGGCGCGGGCGCTCGCCGGGCCGGGCATCTACGCGGTCAACGTCGGCGACGGGCCGCCGCTCGCGCATGCGCGGGCGCGGGTCGCGACGGTTCGCTCCGTCTTCGCTCACGCCTGCCTGATCGCCGAGCCTGGCGTGCTGCACGGCCGCCGGTTCGGCAACCTCGTGCTGGCAGCATCCTCGCGCGAACTGCCCGTTGCCGGGCTGGCTCGCCGCGCGGCCGCTGACCCGTTCGCCGGGCGGGTCGTGCACGGCAGCGAGCTTGACCGGTTCGCGGCCGGCGCCAGGCCGATCACCGACGTCGCGGCCGAGCCTTCCCCGGCTCCGCCGGCCGATCTCTTCGCGAGCACGACGAGCGGGCGGCGCTCCCGGCGCCCGGCCTGATCCAGCGGGTCCGCCTGGCACCCCCCCGGGGGGCGCCGACCGCGCCGGCGTCGCGCGCAAGCCCTGACTGCCGAGCGGCGTCAGGCGAGTTACATCTGCAAGGCTCCCTGGTCGACCGGGCGATCCGAGTCGGCTGCCAGGCCGGCGGGCAGCTGCAGCTCGAATACCGAGCCCTGACCGACCGTGCTGCGGACGCGAACCGAGCCCTGGTGGGCTTCAGCAATCGCCTTCACGATGGCCAGGCCGAGGCCGAAGCCGCCGGCCGCCCGGCTCCGGCCGGAGTCGATCCTGGAGAACCGGCCAAAGATCCGCTCAACCTCGGGCGCCGGGATACCTGAGCCTGAGTCCTTCACCGAGACGATGACGGTCTCGCCCTCGCGCCGGGCGCTGAGCTCGATCTGACCGTCCACGTCGGTGTGATCGACCGCGTTCTCGATCAGGGCATCGAGAGCCAGCGTCAGCCGGTCGCTGTCGCCGAGCACCCGCGCGTCCGCCAGGTTGCCCAGTGACCAGCGCCGCGGGAGATGGCTCCACCGGTGCAGCGTCTCGACCAGGATCTCGTCGACATCAACCGGAGCTTGGTACAAGAAGTCCGGGGCATCGGTCGAGGCGAGCAGAAGCAGCCGGCTGGTCAGCCGCCTGATCCGGAGCAGCTCCTCGGCGGCCACCCGCGCATCCGCGGCGACCGCCTGGTCGTGGGCGGTCTGCTCGATCAGCTCGACGTGGCCGAGGGCGATGGCGATGGGAGTTCCGAGCTCGTGCGAGGCGTCCTGCAGGAACTGGCGCTGCTGGGCCAGCAGGAGCAGGTTGTGCTCCGATACCCGTTTCATCTCCTCCATGGCCGTGACTCGCCTGCGGGAGTGCCAGACCATGATCACGAACATCATGGCGAGCAGCGGAACCTCGGCCAGGTAATCGGCGTCCTGCTTGCCGCGCAGTACCTGCCATCCGATCAGGCCGCCGGTGGCCAGGGTCACCGTCACGACCGTGAGCAGCGCGGAGCCCAGATGCCACAGCCGGAAGCCGTAGATCGCGGTCAGGGTGACCCAGATGATCAGGAACGGGACCGTCTGCCATTCCGGGATGAGCCGCATGGCGAACAGGTTCAGCAGGATGAAGGTGACCCAGGCGATATCTACCCGGTAGGTACGGGCCCAGCGCAGGATCCGGCTGACACGCATTTAGCCGACTCCCCTTGGCAGATGCGGCCGTAGCCCCGCAACCAGCATGGTCGGCATGCGAACCTCCGTAATCATCCCAAACTCTCACGCCAAGCGCATCTTACGGGCCAGCCGCGACTTCGGTAAGGCGTGTTACGGGGAAGGGCGACCGGGCCGCGCCATCAGATGTCCCAGGTCGCTGAGATGCCGCGCCGGCGCACCCCGCTCCGGCGCGGCATCCAGCTCATCGCTTCCCCGGCCGGCTCGGCCCAAACGACCGCCCCCGAACCTCACCCGCACCCGGCGCGTCTGGCCGGCCCGGGTGCCTAGGCCAGCAGCTCGCCTAGCCGCTCAGCCGGGAAGCCCGGGCTGCGGTGGCCATCCCGCCCGGTCATCGTGACGCTGGCGGCCAGGACGTTCAGCACCGACTCCTCGACGCACTGCACGACTGCCTCGTAGATCGGGTCAAGCTGCCCCCACGGCACGAACTCGATGCTGGGCAGGCTCTCGCTGTCGGCCTTCGAGTCCAGTGAGCTGTCCAGCATCCCCACGTTGGTCGCCGAGAACGCCAGGAACAGGTCGCCGGAGAAATGACTGCCCGTCGTCCCCGTCCGAGCCAGGCCGAGCGGCACCCGGCGCGCCAGCGCCTTGCACTGGCCGGGCAGCAGCGGGGCATCGGTAGCCACGATCGTGATGCACGACCCTGACCCCGGCGGAGCGAGCCAGTCGGTCTCCTCCAGCGGGTTGTCCTCGCTCAGCACCTGACCCAGGTAACACCCCGCCACGACAAGCTCCGCCCGGCTGCCGAAGTTGGCCTGCATCAGCGTGCCGACCGTGTAGCCGCGGGACCCGATCCGCACCCGCCGCGACGCCGTCCCGGTCCCGCCCTTGAAGCCGTAGCAGTTCATCCCGGTGCCGCCGCCGACCGAACCCTCGGCGAGCGGCCCGCTGCGAGCATCGTCGAGTGCGCACGCCGCGGTCTGCGTCGTCACGTGCGCGCCGTTGATGTCGTTCAGGTAGCCGTCCCAGGTCTCGGCCACGACCGGGAGGTGCCAGCGGGCTGCCAGGGACGGGTCCGTCCGGATCGACCAGTCGATGATGCCGCGATGGACCGGCCCGACCGCGTGCGTATTGGTGATGCCGACCGGCAGGGACAGCGCCCCGGTCTCGTCCAGCCAGGCCGTGCCGGTCATCTCGCCGTTGCCGTTTAGCGAGTACCAGCCGGCCGGACATGACCGGCCGACCGCTGCCCGGCCGAGCGGCAGCACCGCCGTCACGCCGGTCCGGACCGGACCGCGGCCCACGTCGAGAGGCCCGTCCCCGCTGATGAGGGTCTCGTATCCGACCTCGACTCCCGCGACGTCGGTAATCGCGTTCCACTCCGCTGGCTCCCCGCGCAGCGGGATGCCGAGGTCACGCGCACGTGGCATCTGTCATTTCTCCGTCTCGTGGCCGCCCACCGGGTGAATCTCCAGTGCCGGTCCCATCAGGATGCCACCAGGCTCGTCGACAGCGTGCTCGTCGTGCGGCGCCGACGGCATCGTCCAGCGCGTCTCGCGCCGCGGGTACAGGTACGCGTAGTAGTACAGGTATCCGACGGCGAGCGCCCCGGCCGCGATGATCACCTGCCACGGATTGCCCTTCCACAGCTGGTACGTCACGTAGCCGAGGGTCAGGATCACGGCGACCGGCGCCAGCGGCCACCAGGGCATCTTGTACCTGGCATGCGCCGTAGTGCCGTTGCGGCGGCCGACGATCGCCGACAGGGCCACGATCACGTACAGGGCGACGAGGGTCGCGCCCGTAGCGGTGATCAGCGAGCCGATCGGGACGATGGACGCCACGACCGCGGCCGCGCCGCCGACCACGAGAGTGGCGACGACGGGGGTCTGCAGCTTCGGGTGAACATATCCGAGCGTCTTGCTGACCGGGCCCGGATAGGCGCGGTCGCGGGCAGAGCTGTAGAGCGTCCGCCCGGCCTGCAGCGTGATGGCGACGGTCGCGTTGATGATCGCCAGCGCGATCGCCAGGCTGACGATGGTGTTCAGCGTGCTGCCGCCGCGGGCGGTGACGAAGTACTCCATTGGCGCCGGGTTGCTGATCAGCTTGCCGAGGCTGGGCGCCCCGAGAAGCACGGCCGTCATCGGGATCAGCTCGGCCGCGACCGTGATCGCCAGCGACCACATGATGGCCCTGGCGATATGGCGCGCGGCATTCCTGGTCTCCTCCGAGAAGTACACCGCGGCACCGTAGCCGTTATAGGCGAAGATCGCCGTCGCGGTCTGCGCGGCGACGAGGCCAAGGCCGACCGAGGTCAGCACTCCGTTGCTGCCCGCGGCCTGAGCGTGGAACAGGGTGCTGACCGGCCTGGACACGTGAATAAAGCCAAGCACGGTCAGAACGACCAGCGCGGCCATCTCGAGGACCAGGAAGGTTCCGGTGACCCAGGCATTCGTCTTGATGTTGAGCACCGCGACCACGGCGCAGGCCACGATCACCCCGACCCCGACCCATTTGGAGTTCGTGCCCGATACCGCCGCCGACAGGTACTGGCCGGTGCCGAGCGCGATCACGCCGATGATCAGGATCAGGCTCAGCGTGTTCATCAGGAACAGCGCGAAGCCGGTGCCCTTGCCGAGCACCCGGGCGGCGAAGGAGTACTCGCCGCCGGCGATCGGGAACGCCGAGGACAGCTCGCCGTAGCAGAACGCCATGAAGATACCGACGATGGCCGCTGCGACGAACGCGATGAAGGACGCTCCCCCGACCGCCGCGAGCACGGCGGGAATGATGATGAACACGCTAGACGCCGGGGTCACCGACGACAGCGTGATCAGGACGTTGCCCCGCAGCGTTAGCGAGCGGGACAGTTCCTGCGTGTACTGGTGGCCTCCGCCGCCGGCGGGCGGCGCGGCTGCCGGCTGATCCGCACTCATGGTCACTCCTTCGTCGGCCCGCAGTTATTTGTCGATAGATTCGACGAATAACCTTGGCTTGTCAAGACAGAGGTAGCGTTTTCTTGTCAGACGTGGTCAGATACTGACCGCGCGCGCTGCGCAGCACGACGGAGGGGTGCAATCGCGATGCCAAGGTCCAGGGACCAGGCCGCTCGCCGCAAGCTTCTGCTCGATGCGGCCGTCCGGGTCATCAACGACCAGGGGCCGGCCCGCATGCAGATGAAGGACGTCGCGGACATGGCCGGCATGGCGACGGGGTCGGTCTATTACTACTACGACAACGTGGACGAGATCCTGCGGCATGTGCGCGCGATGGCGTTCGACCGGTACTACACCGCCCGCGTCAACGCGGTCTCCGGCCTGTCCGATGCTCGCGAGAAGCTCAGGACAATGGTCGACATGGGGCTGCCGCGCCCGCACGACCAGCCGCTGTCGCTCGCGCTCTACCAGGTGATGGTGACCAAGGCGAGGGACACCGACCACGCCAGCATGATCACCGATCTGTGCGGTGAGCAGCGGCGGCTCTATCAGGAGATCCTTGACGAGGGAACCGCGGCCGGGGTGTTCAGCCCAGTCCTTCCGACCGCGAGCATCGCCCAGAACCTGATCTCGCTGGAGGACGGCTACGGCCTCGGCCTGAGCACAGCCAACCACGACTACGACTACGAGCAGGCCCGGCGACTGGTCCTCGAGGCCGCGGCCCAGTGGACCCGGTGCCCCGCCTTGCTCGGCGGCGGATGATCCCCTGAGCAGGTCGCCTCTCGCCGTCGGCGCTCGAGCCGCGAGCGCAGCGGCTCAGAGTTCCCTCGGTCCAGGGCGAGCAGTAGTTCCGGGCCCAAGCCGGACCACTCCGCAGGCATGGAATCGGAGCTTACTCGTAGGCCAGTTCGCTCGTAGCGTGCTGAGCGTGACAGCAACCACGCCCGGCGTCTCCCCGTATGCGGCGTCGAAAGCCCGGATGAACTGCCCTAGCGAGTAGCCCGCCTCTTCGGCCAGCGTGGCGATCTCAAGCCGCTGGGCGTAGTCGCGGTCGATCCGGTCCCGTGCGCGCCGCAGCGCCGCAGCCCGTTCACGTCAACCGGCCTGACCCACCCGGCCAAGGTAGCAGCCGCCGCCGTCAGCGCGACTTCCTACGCCTTTCGTGGCCGCAAATGCCGCAAAACCATCGTGATCATGACTGAAACTCGTGGTAAGTGGGGCGGGCGCCGGGAATCGACCCCGAAATTTCAGCTGGGCAGCCTCGGCTCGGGCAATCACTTCATCGAGGTCAGCCTCGATGAAGACGACCGGGCGAGCTGGCATGCCCCCGCGCTCGCCGGGCCGGTGCCAGCGTCGGCGGGCACCACGACGGCGGTCAGGATCAGCCCGCCATCGACGGTCCAGCGCCCCTGGTACTCGGTGAGCGGGCTGCCGCTGACCACGGGCCCGGGGACGAGCAGGCTGGCGGCGAACGTACCCGCTGGGTCGATGGTGACCTCGGCGCCGGGGAATCCCAGCCACCGTCCCGTGGCCGGGAACCACGCCTTGAACACCGACTCCTTCGCGCTGAACAAGATCCTGTCCCAGCAGATCCCGCGGGCCTGCGCCGCGAGCCCCGCCAGCGCCTGCCGTTCAGCCTCGCCAGCCACCACGGGCAGCACGCCGGCCGGCAGGGCGGCGTGCGGTTCGGCGTCGATGCCGATCGCCGCGAACAGCTCAGCCCGGCCGATCGCGCAGGCACGGTAGGCGTCGCAGTGGGTCATGCTGCCAACCACGCCACGCGGCCAGGCCGGCGCGCCGGACGGCCCTGGCACGATCGGCACAGGCTGGAACCCCGCGCGAGCCAGGGCCCGTCGCGCACAGGCACGAACCGCCGTGAACTCCCGCTGCCGATTCGGAGCCGCGCCCCTTATAGCAGCCTCCTCGCCGGGCAGCAGGGCCGCATGGTCGCAGCGGTCACCGAGCACCTCAGCGACCTCGACGCCCGACGGCACGATCGTTGTCAGCATCAGCGCCCCGCCAGTCGCGGCAGCCGCTGCCCGAGAGCTACCACCACGTGTACCCGTAGCCAGAGCCGTCCTGGCGACCCGCGAGATCCTGCGATGCCGACGGCCGCGGCGGCCGCGGCGAGAATCACAACCACGGCCCGCACGAGCCAGGTCATGGCCGGCGGCACGGACGCGGCCAGCCCGCGGCTCCGGTCTCCGGAGAGCAACGGCCAGCCGTGTGCACGAGCCCACCTCAGCTCGCCGTCGCGGCGGGCAAACGCCACGAGGGTCACGACTGGCACGACGATCCGGATCGACATCGCCGCGGGCTGCGGAAACTGCAGGCCGCGCGCGATGGCCCCCGACCAGGCGTTGCCGTACCAGAACGCCAGCGGCGGCAGCACTGGGCCGAGTACCAGCAGGGCGGTGAGCTGCCGCACCCGCTGGCGGTCGCTCAGCCAGTCCACCAGCTCAGGCGGCAGTGGCAAGTCGTAATACCGGGCCGCCCGCCTGGCGCGCCTGGCCCGAGCGGATCCGCTGTCCGGCACCGCGGAAATGGCCATCGCCAGCAGCATCGCGATGGCCAGCCCGGCCAGGACCAGGCCGCCAATCACCGGTGCGCTCATCTGGCCTCGCAGGCGTCAGGCACGCCGCCCGACCTTAACACGGCCGGTGGATAGTAGCCGATCTCGCAGCGGACATCTAGGCCCTGCCCAGGGCCCTCGGCCGGAACATTCCGGCGCGGCTTTCTCCGCTGGAAATGAGGATCGAGCAGTTAGTATTCGCTGGTACCGCGTCGCGAGTCTGCGGTGAAAGGACTGGCGTGATTATTTCATCGGCTCGCCGGGGACTAGTGATTGGCCTCCTCGTCTGCGCGAGCTCGCTCAGCACCACCGCTGCCGCGGCCGCTCACCCGCGTCCCCTGCCCGAGGGTCCGGCCGGACCTGCTGGCAGGCTTCCCGACGGCCGCATTGCCCGGCCGCCCAGGCTTCCCGCCCGCCAGCCGAAGTCGCGCTGCCGGCGAGCGGCGTACGGCCCGAAATTTTACGCTCCGGGCAGCGGCAAGACCGTCGCCCTGACGTTCGATGACGGGCCGGGTAAGAGCACCTGGTCGATCCTTCAGATCCTGCAGAAATACCGCGTCCCCGCGACATTCTTCAACCTCGGCGTAAATGCTGCCGCCAGGCCGCATCTGCTGCGCTACGAACTGGCGCGCGGATATGTGCTGGGAAATCACACCTGGGACCACGAGGACCTGGTCAATCTGTCGGCGTCCAGGCAGGCGCGCGAGATGGACGAGATGAGCGCCGAGCAGCAGCGCATTACCGGCACCCGGCCGTGCCTATTCCGGCCGCCGTACGGGGCCTACAACAGGACGACCCTCCGCCTGGCGCAGGAACGCCGGATGAGGGTGTGGCTGTGGTCGGTGGACACCGAGGACTGGAAGGCCGATGGTTCGGGCGCTGCCTTCTGGGTCGACCGGATCATCAGGCTGGCCGAGGACGAGGGCATCAGGCTGCGGAACCCTGTTGTGCTCATGCATAACCAGCCCATCGGGAACCCGGCGACC
Organism: Streptosporangiales bacterium; assembly: GCA_017882645.1. Taxonomy (GTDB): domain Bacteria; phylum Actinomycetota; class Actinomycetes; order Streptosporangiales; family Streptosporangiaceae; genus Chersky-822. Next base: position 8,868 of record JADGPC010000213.1, read on the forward strand.
GTGCACGCGCTTCCGGCCATCATCCGGTTCTTCCAGCGCCACCATTACCATTTCGTCAAGCTCTAGGACCGCTATGGCCGAGGCAGTTCGACCGGCCGAGCCGCCCGGCCTGGCTGGTCGCCAGCGATTGAGCCGCTGCGCTACTGTCACGAGTCGTGACCAGTGACGCGACCTCTGGCTCGGGAAGCGATCCGGACCGCGAGGATCTGTCGGCCGACGAGAGCCCGGATCATGACCGCGGCGAGCACGGCGCGCCCGACGACAGCCTGCCAGGCTCGGTCGCCGGCGACGCCGACCGCCACGGAAAACGGCACCGGCCCGGCGGCCACCATGGCTCGGGCTGGTACCCGCTGGCCCGCTCCGGTTTCATCGAATACGACCGGGTCCTGTTCTTCAGCGACGCGGTCATGGCGATCGCCGTCACGCTGCTCGCGGTCGACCTCCGCGTCCCGATGCGTCCGATCCGCACCGCCGAGCTACTGAGCAATGACATCAACAGCCTGTTCGGCTTCGGGATCAGCTTCGCCGTGATCGGGCTCTTCTGGCTCGGCCACCATGGCATCTTCCGCTACATCACGGCGTTCGACCGGCCGCTTGTCGGCTTGAACCTGCTGTTCCTCGGCACCATCGCCTTCTTGCCTTACCCGACTGACGTGCTGAGCCGACCTTCTAGCGATGCCGGCGCGGTGATCTTTTACGCGATCTGCGCGGGCGCGGCCGGACTCGCCGAGGCCGCGATCTGGCTCTACGCCACTCGCGCCGGCTCCGGTCTGGCGGACCCGTCGGTCAGCCAGGTCAGGCTCAAGATCACCCTTCGGACCGCCCGCATTCCGGCTGTGTTCCTGGCCTCCATTCCGATCGCCCTCGTGGCGCCATCGGCGGCGCAGTACTTCTGGATCATGATCTTGATCACGGGCATCGCGATCAACCGTCTCGTTCCGCGGCATGCGAGCGAATGACCGCGCCCAGGCGGGGTATCTGCCGGTGCTCGTTGTAGGTAAGTCCCCCCGGGACTAGCTCACCACTCCCGATGGCGGCCCGGGGCCGCCCGCTGGCGGAAGTGCATGACCGATGTCGCAGTCACCTGCGGATGCGCTCGACCCCAGGGCCGGCCATCAGCTGAACCCGTGCCGCGCGTGCCGCGCGGCTAGGCGCCGAATCCTAGGACGCCGCGAAGGTCACCGTTACCTGCTTGAATCCCAGTGAGTGCATCAGCCCGGTGAGCATGCTGCTGGTATTGCTCTGCGCCTGGGTAAGCAGCGCGCTATGCCGGGCGGCCAGCTGAATCTTCTGCTGAGCGACCACGTAGACCTGATGCTGGCTATTCGGGTTGCCCGAGAAGAAGTTGTCGATCCTGGTCAGCAGCCCCTGCTGCTGGGCGAACACATAGGAGCGGCGCACGTTCAGCGACACCGGCTCAAGCTGGGCCCGCGGCACCGTGATCGCCACCGCCGTCCGGTTCCGCGACACCTTGATCGCGTTGCCCCTGAGCTTGGAGAAGTCGACGAACGCGATGTCGGTGCCCTGGCCCACGAACAGCGTCTGCGAGCCCTCGACGAAGGACGGCAGCCAGGATGATCGCTGCGAGAGATTGACGATGACCTGGAACGACCCGCTCGCGGCCTCGTACCTGCTGAGCGAGCTGATCGATTTCAGCAGCGCTGGCGAGCTGCGGTCGACGGTCGTTTCCGCGAAAGGATTCCTGAACTGGGGCAGCAGGTGCACTGTCGACAGCGCCAGCAGGATCGCGACCGTGGCGGCGGCGATAACCGCGATCAGCCCGGTGACCCGCCTGATCCTGCCGCTCCGGCCGTTGCGGCCTGCCGGGGCCTGACCCGCCGGTTCCGGCCGCGCGATCCGGTCGGTCTGATCTGTGCGGTCTGTTCTGACAGTCCCGTATCGCTCAGGGTCCATTTCGCGCCTCCGTATCCGCTGCCGATGCTCGAGCGGAGCGTGAGTGCCCACTAGTGCGATATACAGGTTTCCTACCGGGCCGAACCTATGCGCGAATTGGCAGGCCAATTCGCGGCGGCAGATTCGGGCCCGCTGAAAGGCACCTGCGAGCGGGGGCCGGTGAGAAGGCCAAGGCGGAACGAGGAGCCGGGCGCGGCCTGCGACCAGCCGGTGACTTTCGTGTCGGCGATACGCGAGGCGATCGCGGGCGGCACCGTCTTCGGTACGAGCGCAGCGGCGGCGCCCGGCCGGGCCGAACGGCTGGGGCTCAGCCCGGTCGCCCAGGCCGCCAGCACGGCACTGGCGATGCCATTCGGCTTCCTTGCCCTGGGCGATGATCGCCGGGCCGTGGCCGAGCTGGCCCGGATGATCAACGGGCTGGCCGTCCTGGCCGCCTTCAGGGACCTGGTGCCGGCGGCGTGCCGGGAGCCGATCCGCTAGCCTGCCGGGGCCGCGCCCGTCATGACGACGATCGGGACCGCGGCGGCCAGATTGCCGGATGGCCTTCGCATCTGTCATATTGCGGGCATGTTCGGCGTCGTTCGCCCGTGCCGGCACCGGCTTCGCGGGTCGCTTTTCGGGCAGTGGATGGCACATCTGTGCGGACTGTGCCTGACCCTGCGCGACCTTCATGGCCAGAACGCGCGTTTCGTTACCAATTACGACGGGCTGCTGGTCTCCGTGCTGACCGAAGCGCAGAACCCCGACGTGACCCCGCACCGAACGGCCGGCCCGTGCGCGCTGCGCGGCCTCAGGGGCGCCGACGTTCTCGACGCCGCGGGGTCGGGAGCGCGGCTGGCCGCGACGGTCTCGCTGGTCCTGGCGGCCGGAAAGGTTCGCGACCACGTCGAGGACGGGGACGGCGCGTACGCCAGGCGGATGATCGCCGCCGGAGCGGGACTCGCGGCCAGGCGCTGGCAGCGGGCGGGCGAGCGCACCGGCGCCGCGATCGGATTCGACACGGCCGTCCTGACCGACGCCGTCGGCAGGCAGGCCGAGCTGGAGCGGGCGGCCGGGCTGACGCTGCTGGACGTCACGGAGCCCACGGAGACAGCCGTCGGGGCGGCGTTTGCCCAGACCGCCGTTCTGGCCGGCCGGACGCGGAATGCGGAGCCGCTGGCCAGGGCCGGGCGGAGTTTCGGCCGGATCGCGCACCTGATCGACGCGGTCGAGGCCCTGCCGGCCGACCGGGCCTCGGGCTCGTATAACCCGCTGCCGGCCACGAGGACGACGCCCGCCGCGGCCCGTCAGCACTGCGACGATGCGCTCGGCGACCTGCGGCTCGCGGTTTCCGGGCTCGAACTGGCCGAGCCGGAGCTCGCCGAGACGCTGCTGGTCCGCGAGGTCGGCGTGGCCGTGAACAAGGTCTTCGCCGATCTTCACAGCGGCAGAGTCGCGGGCCCGCAGGGCGGCTGGCTCGTTCGCGGGCTGCCGTGCATGCCGGTCGCGTGCCGCCGGCGGCGCCGGCGTGAGGGCGGACGCTGCACCGAAGGCTGCTGCGATGGCTGCTGCGATGCGTGCGGCGAGTGCGGGAACTGCGCCGACTGCTGCGACGCGGGCTGCTGCGACTGCTCCTGCTGAGCCCAGGGTCTGGCGGCGATCATCCGTTGGAGCGAAGCGCACGAGGCGAGCGGAAGTCCCGGGGGCTGAGCCGTCCGCTCGCCGCGCTGGCCTCGCTCGAACTCCACCACGCGAGGTTGCACGTCTGTTCGCCAGGCACTAATCTTACTTACTGGTTGGTAAAAACTTACTTACTAGTAACTCAGGCGTCAAGGTAGTTGCCGGGTGATCAGCGCCACAGTCGCGCCGGGGGGCACGAGATGACGTCACGCCAGGCCGGCCGCGTCGGCACCTCGACGCGGATTCTGGATATCTCCGAGCGCGTGGTGCAGACCAAGGGCTTCGGCTGCTTCAGCTATGCCGATGTGGCGGCCGACCTGAAGATCACCAGGGCCGCCCTGCATTACCACTATCCCGGCAAGGCCGAGCTCGGCGAGGCGCTGATCAAGCGCTATTCAGTGCGGTTCGACGACGCGCTCGGGGCGATCGAATCCGCCGGCGAGGCGGCCCTGGCGAAGCTCGATGCCTATATCGGGCTGTACGCCGATATCGTGAGCCAGCGGCGGATGTGCCTGTGCGGCATGCTGGCAGCGGAGTACGAGACCCTGCCCGCGCCCATGCAGGCCGAGGTGGTCAGGTTCTTGGACCGCAACGCCCACTGGCTCGAGCGAGTACTGGAGCAAGGCCGGTCAGAAGGCACCATGCGGCTCGGCGGGTCCGCCAGCGACACCGCCCTGCTGATCGTCAGCGCGCTCGAAGGCGCCATGCTTGTCGCCCGGCCGTACGGGGACATCGAGAAGTTCAGGTCGACCGCGGCGGCCATGCTCTCCAGCTTGTACGGCACCCACGAGCCGACCCGGCCAGCCGAGTCGGCCAGGCCAGCCGAGCCGGCCGGGCCTGGCTAGCCGGGCTGGGCCCGCTCGTGGCGGCGGAGCAACTCGGTCAGGGCGGCGATCTCGGCGGCCAGCGCCGACCTGCCCGGCCCGGTGATCCGCACCCAGGTGCGCGGCCGGCGGCCCTCGTAGCCCTTCCATACCTGGATCAGGCCAGCGTCCTCGAGCACAGTGAGGTGCCTGGACAGGTTGCCAGGCGTCAGTCCGAGTGCGTCGCGCAGGTAGCCGAAGTCAGCGCTCTCCGCCTCCGCTGCGATCGTGAGGATTCCGAGCCTGTGCCGCTGATGTACGGTCTCGTCGAGCCCGTTCGTCGGATGCTCGGTCGCGCTCACGCCATCCTCCGCGTCCGCCGCTGCACCAGGAAGGCAGCGGTCCCGGCGGCCAGCAGCACGAGCGCGGGCAGCAGAACGTTCGGCAGGCTGGCCAGCTGCCACTGGCCGGGCGACGGGTTCCAGCCCAGCCGGAACAGCACGTTCTCGATGTTGTACAGGCTCGCCAGCAGCGCCGTTCCGGTGTAGATCGCGGCCACGAGCAGGAGCACCCGGCTTCGCTCGGCCCGCGCTAGCGTCCACAGGCCGGCCGCGATGATCAGGAACGGCAGCGTGCCGCGGATGGTCAGGTCTCCTGGCACGAGCCCGACGATCGGCAGCACCAGCGCGAGCAGGCTGACGACCAGGCCCGTAATCAGGAATCCGCGAGCGGGAGTAACCAGCCCGACCTGGCGGCCGCGCTGCCGGTACCACAAGTAGGTCAGCGTCAGCCCGGCCACGATGGCGACCAGCCAGTAGAGCGCCAGGTAACTCTGCCAGCCCGCACGCAGGAACGCGCCGAAACCCGGCAGGTAGGGACCGGTCTGGCCGGCCGTGCTGGCTGTCTGGCAGGCCGCGTGGCGGGTCACCTGGCCCGCGGGATGGCCGACGCGGACTGCGGGCGCTGCGCAGGTCGCCGTCGGCTGAATGTAGAACGGCACGCTCGCGCAGGTCAGGAGGCCGAACAGGACCAGCGGAAGCCAGTAAGCGTGCCGGGCGGACCTGGCCTGGCGGCGCAGTCGCCTGACATCGCTCAGCAAAGTGGCCGCCTGGGTGACCTCGGCCGCGTCAGCGGGGCCGCCGCCAGGAACCGAGCCTGAGTTCTCTTCCATCATCGGATCGCCTTTCCGCCGCGTCCTGCCGTCGCCTGGGTTCCGCGACCACCAAGTTCTTGCGAACGCCAATAACTTTGCATACCAAACTACTTGGCGCAAGCGCAGCGAGATGCGGGCGCCGGCCGCGGCCGGGAGGGAGGCAAGCGCAACCCCGGCAAGCGCAACCCGGAACGGCAAGCGCAGACGTGCAGGCAGATGAATGTGCCGTTCACTTGGGAAATCAGTGATGGATGGCACATTCATCCGCTGCGGACCGGGCCAGTCCGGAGGACCGGGCCAGTCCGGAGGACCGGGCCAGTCCGGAGGACCGTGTGACTGGAGTGGCTGCTGAGCCAGGACCCCGGGAAGCAGACGCGCGAGTCACCCGGGGGCGGAACGTACTCGGGCGCTGGCCCCTACTGGGAAGCGCTCGGGCGGTTCAGGCGGACGTGCGCCTTCTTGTTCCGCTTGTAGAACCCGATGAACTCGCCGAACACCTGCCCGTACAGGTCCTCGTTCGCCGCGTCAGGCTCATAGCGCCGCGCCACCTGAACCCGGTCGGGTACCTGGTCGAAGCCCAGCTCGCCCAGCGCCACCGCCGCCAGCATCGCCGCGCCGCGGGCGTTGGCGTTCACCGGGTCGGCGACCTGCTCGATCGTCCGGCCGAGCACGTCGGCGAAGATCTGGCACCACACCGGCGACCGCGCGCCGCCGCCGATGAACCTGATCGGGTCGAGCCGCCGGCCAGCGAATCTCTCGACGGCGCCGAGCAGCCATCGCGCGTTCAGCGCCACCCCCTCCAGCACCGCCCTGACCAGGTCGGGCCGGCCTGCATCCAGGGACAGGTTGTGGAACCCGCCCCTGATGAAATGGTCCTCGACCGGAGTCCGCTCCCCGTAAAGCCAGGGCGTGAAAATAAGCCCCCCGCTGCCCGGCGGTGACTGCGTGGCCATTTCGTCGAACTGCCGGTAAGCGTCGGCCGGGGCATTCCCGGCCGGGAACAGCACCCGGTCCCGCAGAAAGGTCAGCGCGGCCCCGGCGGTCTCCTGCTCGTCCGCGATGAAGTACCGGCCGCCGATGGCGGCCGGCAGCGAGGCGATGTTGCGCAGGATATCCGTCTTCTTGAACGGGACGTGACAGGTCAGCCAGGACGATGTGCCGACGTACAGGTGCGCCTGGAAGTCCCTGGTGGCGCCCGATCCGATGGCCGCCGACTGCAGGTCGGGCGTTCCCGCGACGACGGGGATGCCGGCCGGGACGCCGAGTTCGGCGGCCGCTTCCGCCAGCAGCGGGCCGACGATGTCGGTCGCCGCGACAAGCTCGGGCAGCTGCCCGGAGTCGAGCCCGGTCAGCCGCAGCAGCGCCGGGTCGTAGCCGATCCGGTTGGTCCCGTGCGCGTCGATCACCCAGTGGTTGTCGGTTACCCAGTGCAGTGCGATGGAGTCGTAGGACGCGACGGCGCGGCCGGTCAGCCGCAAGTTGAGCCAGTCCTTCGGCTCGAGGAACAGCTTGGTTCGCCGGTAGGCGTCAGGATCACAGTCCCTGAGCCACAGGATGTGCGCGATCGAGTCCTTGCCGCTCCGGCTCGGCAGGCCTCCGGTGGTCCTGATCCACCGCACGAGCTTGGTGATCTCGTACCCCTGGACCCGGAGCAGGCCGCCGGTGATCGCGCTGGCCTGCGGCGCACCGCGGGAGTCCATCCAGATGATCGCGTTGCGGACCGGGCGGCCGTCGGCGCCGACCGGCACCGTGCCCGACCACTGCGCGGTGCAGCTGACCGCTGCGATCGAGCCGACCGGGACTCCGCTGCGGGCGACCAGCCGGGCCGACGTCCGGGCGATGGCCTCCCACCAGTCCCGCGGATCCTGCTCGGCACCACCGCCTGGCAGCAGCTGCACGCGGCAGGTGTCCTGCTCGGACGCGACGATCTGGCCGCCGAGCGACACGAGTGCCACCTTGAGGGCCGTCGTCCCGAGGTCGACCGCCAGGACGTGCCGCTGCACGGCTATACCTCGAACATGATGTCAAGGTAGACGCCGAGCAGGTCGCTGACGACCTCCGCCGGCAGCGCTCCTGCCATGCCGTAGACCGGTGCCAGGCCGGTGCGCGTCTCCGGGTTAGCCCGCACCTCGTCGACGCTGGAGCGCAGATCGGCGAGGAACCGGTCAGCGACGCCCGGCTGGGTGTGCCGCAGCGTAACCGCGAGGTGGACGGCGGCCGGGCGCTGCAGCCCGTTCAGGCTCCAGCCGCGCTTGCTCATGTTCTCCATGACCTGGTAGATGTCAACGTCCGGGTCGGCCGGGTCGGCGGCGAAAGCGATCACCCACAGCGGGTCGCCGAGCACCGCCAGGCCAGCGATCGCCGCGACACCCGCCTTGATCTCGGCTCCGGTCCGCAGGATCCGGCTGGCCGCGTCGGTGTAGCCGCTCTCGCCGATCGATACCATCGCGGCCCAGGCCGTCGCCGATAGCGCGCCTGGCCGGCTGCCGGCGAAGGTGGGCGACAGGTACAGGCCGCCCGGCCAGTCGGTGGTCTTGTAGAACTGGAACTGCCGCAGCTCGCTGCCGCGGTACAGGACGACGGACGAGCCCTTGGCGGCATAACCGTACTTGTGGGTGTCCGCCGACATGGAGGTCACGGCGGCCAGCCGGAAATCGAACGCCGGGATCTGGTAGCCCAGCCGCTCGGCCCACGGCAGGATGAAGCCGCCCAGGCAGGCATCGACATGGCAGCCGATTCCGCGTTCGGCGGCCAGGGCCGCGATCTGCGGTATCGGGTCGATCATGCCGTGCGGGAAATCGGGAGCTGACCCCACGACAACCGCCGTGCGGTCGGTGATCGCGGCGGCCATCGCGGCCACGTCGGCGGTGAAGTCTGCCCCTACCTCCACCCGGACCAGAGGCATGTCGAAATACCTCGACGCCTTGTCGAACGCCGCGTGCGCGGTCACCGGCGCCACGATCTCCGGCGCGGCGATCCCGCGCCGCTCGCGCGCGTAGTCGCGGTAGGTGCGCATGGCCAGCATGATGCTCTCAGTGCCGCCCGAATTGACGGTGCCCACGATCGGCAGGTCGGCGCTCGCGTGCTCCGAGCCCAGCATGCGGGCGGTCATCGACACGACCTCGGCCTCGTACTTCGTCGCGCTCGGCCACAGGTCGGGGTGGAGCGGGTTGGACTGCGACTGCACCGCGTAGACCCGGTTCAGGAACGCGATGTGCTCGGGGTCGCCGTGATACACCGCCCCGGAGGCGTAGCCTTCCCGCCAGCGCGACTCCTCGGTCCCGGCCAGGCTCGTGATCTGGTTCTCCACCTCGGCCCGGTCCAGGCCGTCGGCGGGCAGCCGCGCGTAGGCGGGAACATCGGGCTGGCCGCGGTACGGCTTGAGCTCGTGTTCCAGGCTGGCCATGAGCTCGGCCGGATCCATCATTTCGGGCCTCCCTGGCTCGCGGCCGCTCCGACTCGGGCGGGCAGCCTGGTGGACAGCGCCAGCCCGGCCAGCGCGGCCGCCGAGAGGACCCCGAGCGAGGCGTACGGATTGCCGATCACGATCTGGACAATCAGCAGAAGCACTACCCCGCCGAGGTTTCCGGCAAGCAGCAGGAAACCGACCGCCGCCCCGGCCCGCTCAGGCCCGCTGTGCAATTCGGACCAGTCCAGCGTGACCGGCAGCGCCGCCAGCAGCACGAAACCCTCAATGAACAGGACGATCCCGAGGAACACGAGCCCGTGCCAGGCGGCGATCGCGAGAAAGGCCACGGCCGTCACGCTGACCGTGACCTGGAGCATGGTGCGCCGCCGGTCCCGTTTCGCGGCCACCCCGGGCAGGATCGCCGCCCCGATGATCCCGGCCACGGTCAGGATCGCGAACAGGACGCCGCTGGCCGAGCCGTGGTGGAAGTGGCCGAGTATCGGGTCAAGCCAGGTGGCGACCGCGTTGAAGATGCCCATCCCGACGAAGAGCAGGCCGCCGAGCACCCAGATGAAACGGTCCCGCTTCAGCCAGCCGAGTGAGACCGCGACGGACGGATCACCGCGGAAGGCCGGCGGCGTGCGGAGCGCGAGCAGCACCCACACCGCGGCCATTACGCCGAGCGCTCCCTGCACGAGCAGCAGCAGCCGGAGGCCGCCAGCGTCGAACAGGGGCTTGCCGGACAGCGCGGCCACGAGGATTCCCACATACAGCGACACGCTGCCAACGGAGATCGCGGTCGTCCGCTCTCGCTCGGGGAAATACCGCGCGGCTACCTTCGTGATCGAGTTCAGCACCAGCGGCTGGCCGACGGCGATGACCAGCTGGCCGCCGAATGCCCACCAGAACGATCCCGGGCTGACCAGCCGCAGCAGGCCGCCGGCGCCGGTCAGGACGGCTCCGAGCCCGAGCGCCCGCTCGAAGCTGAGATCCAGCCACTTCCCGAACGGCAGCGCGAGAATGACGTACATCAGCGGGAAGATGGCGGCCAGGTCACCGATGTCGCCGACCGAGACGCCCATCGCCCGGTGGGCCTGGACCTCGATGAACGCGTACGACAGCCAGAGCAGCTGGGAGCATGCGGCGAGCAGGCCGTAGCCGGCCAGCACCACCCACCTGTTCATCCGCGTCGCCATGTCGCTCCCAGTGTGCGCCCCCGGCGCGGCGGTCAGAAAGCCGGGCTGCGCCGCTCCAGCAGCAGAATGTCGCGCCAGCGGCCGTGGTGCATGCCGATCCGCTCGCGCGGGCCGACGATCCGGAAGCCGGCCGCGCGGTGCAGCGCGATGCTGGCCGTATTCTCCGGGAAGATCCCCGACTGGATCGTCCAGATGCCCGCCGCCTCGGTCGAGGCGATGAGGCGATCGAGCAGGTGCCGGCCGACGCCGCGGCCGCGCGCGTCCTGGTGCACGTAAACGGAATGCTCGATGACGCCCGCGTAGGCGGGCCTGCTGGAGGTCGCCGAGACGGCCACCCAGCCGAGCACGACGCCGTCGGCGTCGAGGGCGACCAGACGGTGATCAGCTAGCCTGGCCGTGCTGAACTCGGCCCAGCCTGGTGCCTGCGTCTCGAAGGTGGCGTTGCCCTCGTCGATGCCTGCCTGGTAGATCGCCAGCACCTGCTGCGCGTGCTCGGCGGTCATCTGCTCGATCCTGCCCAGCAGCGTGCGCGATGCCTCGCTGACGGCGGAGTCGTCCTGCATCCGTAGAGGCTACCGTTCGGACCCGCCCGGTACGGACCGGGAACTGACCGGTCCGCGGGGCGGCCACGGCCGGCAGGCACGACAATGGCGGGATACCGGGACGCCACAAGGGAGTGGGATGTGACGACGTACAACCCCCGCAAGATCGACTACCTCGGCCATCTGGCCCGCGAGTCCGCGTTGTTCGCGCACGCCATCGACGGGACGGCAGCCGGCACCCGGGTGCCGTCCTGCCCGGACTGGACCGCTGACGACCTGCTCTGGCATCTGGGCGAGGTGCAGTGGTTCTGGGGCACGATCGCCGGCCAGGGCGTGGACGCCGAGGGGGCGGGAGCACTGCGGCCGTCCAGGCCGGAAGACCGCGCCGCTCTGATGGATTTCTACCTCGGCGTCAGCGGCGACCTCGGCCGGGCGCTGGCCTCGGCCTCGCCTGAGGCTCCCGCCTGGACCTGGTCTGATGACAAGACCGTGGGATTCATCATCCGGCGCCAGGCGCACGAGGCACTGATTCACCGGGTGGACGCTGAGCTGACGGCTGGCCACCGCCGCTCGCACATGGATCCGGCGCTCAGCGCCGACGGCGTGGACGAGGCGCTCCGCATCATGTACGGCGGCGACGTGCCCGAATGGGGCACGCTCGTGCCCGGTGATGAGCGCACCCTGCGGATCGAGGCGACCGACACGGGCGATTCCTGGTTCGTCACCCTCGGCCAGTTCAGCGGTACCGATCCGGCCGACCAGAAGTCCTACGACGAACCCGGAATCCAGGTCGCCGCCGATGATCCGGCTATCCCTGCGGCCGCGACCGTGCACGGCACCGCGGACGACCTCGACTGCTGGCTGTGGCACCGGCCGGCGGACACTCCGCTCGAGCGATCGGGCGACTTCGGGGTCCTGGGCGACTTCGACGCCGTGATCGCCGGCGGTGTCGGCTAGCCGGGCCTACCGTGTGATCCGACTCGGCGATCTGGCTGGTCAGGCGTCCCTGCCCGGCCAGGTACAGATGCACGCCTCGTTGCCCTCGGCATCGGCGCCGCCTTCCAGAATGGCCGGACCAGGCCAAACTCGCGGCGACACCCGGATCCGGGCCGTTCGGGCCCGCCGAGCGGCCGATGGGCGGCTACCTCAGCCTGCCAGGCGGGCTGGCAGGCTACGCCCGGCACCGCCGCCGCCTGGGTCGAGAGGGCATTCAGTTACGTCAGCGGGCAGCCGCCTAAGATCAAGAAGCCGAAGAAGACCGTGAAATAAGCTGCCCCGCAACCCCGGTGCCCCGTAGGTTCCGATCCGAGCGAGCGAAACATGACAGAGCCCGCGCAGCGCCGTAGCGAGGTGCATGAGGTCGCCTCCGTCGGCTTCGAAGCCGAGGCGGCCGCCTACGACCGGGCCAGGCCGTCTTATCCGCCGGACGCCGTCGCATGGCTGATGGCGAACCTGGGCATCCGGCCTGGGCGGCGGGTCGTCGACCTGGCCGCCGGGACCGGCAAGCTCACCGCGCTGATCGCCGGGGCCGGCGCGGACCTGGTCGCTGTGAAGCCGGTGGCCGCCATGCGCGGGCGGCTGCATGACCGGCTGCCCGGCGTGCCGCTCATCGCCGGCGTGGCCGAGTCCCTTCCGCTCGCCGCGGCCTCAGTAGACGCGGTTGTGGTGGCCCAGGCCTTCCACTGGTTCAATGCGAACCTGGCTATGGCTGAGCTCCGCCGGGTACTGAGAGTGGGCGGCCGGGTGGCGCTCATCTGGAACGCCCGCGAGCGCGGGGTCGGCTGGATCGACCAGATCTGGTCGGTCATGGACCGGGTGGAACGGCACGCGCCCTGGCGTGACCAGCCTGATGACGCGGGAAGGCCCGGGTCAGGCGGAACCGCCCGCACGCTGCACTCCATCGAGGCGTACCTGTCGGGGGCCGGCCGCGATAGCTGGTCACCGTGGGTCGATGCGGCCTTCTCGCACGTCCATCTCGGCACTCACGACGATGTCGTCGACCGGATCCGCAGCGTCAGCTACGTCGCCGCGCTGGCGCCGGAGGAGCAGCGGACCGTGCTCGGCGAGATCCGGGCGATCCTGCGCGAGCATCCGGAGACCAGCAACAGCCAGACGGTCGGGATCCCGTACCGGGTAGACGCCATGTACGCCGAGCGACTCCGCTGACAAAGACCACCATAGGCCATCAAAATCGCGGCCGTCGGCCAGCTTATGGGGCGTCGGGGAACATCGGGGCGGGCGATGGTGTTAGATGGACTTGGTTGTAGTCGAAGATTCGTGTACGTGTCACAGCGCCTGCGAAACTAGACAGCGGGCGTCCTGGCACCCGAAGCACAGACTTCGGATAGGGCAGGCGGTCGCACAGCCCGGGACTCATTACTGTGAATCCCGAAGACCGCAATATAGGAGTAGGTACATGCCTCAGGGCACCGTGAAGTGGTTTAACTCGAGCAAGGGTTACGGCTTCATCGCACCAGACGACGGCGGCGCCGACGTCTTCGTTCATCACACTGCCATCATGGCTGACGGATTCCGTAACCTCGAGGAGAACCAGCGGGTGGAGTTCACCGCCGGCCAGGGGACCAAGGGTCCGCAGGCCGAGCAGGTTCGCCCGCTCTAGTCGAGTTGCCTGGGGCCGTGCGGCTCACCGAGCCGCACGGCCGCTAAGGCCCGTTCCGCTAGGGCCCGCTCGCCTGGTTCAGTCCGGACCTGGCGTCTAGCGAGTCAAGGAACGCCACAATTTCAGCTGTCACCCTGTCGGGAGTTCGCATCGGCAGGTGATGCCCGCCGCCCTCGACCAGGTGCACGCGCGCATCTGGCAGCGACTTGCTCAGTGCCACTGTGGTGCGGAACGGCACCACGGTGTCATTCGGGTCGCTCACCAGCAGGACAGGTACCTGAACCGAGGCAGCCACCGATGCCAGGCGGTCGGCTCCGCGTCCCAGGGCTCGCTGCTCGGTGAGGAAAGTTCGCCACAGCGATCCGTGTTCCCAGCGGGTGTAGCCCCAGATGAACCAGTTCACGTAACGCTGCACGGCATTTTCCGAGCCAAGCCGCCTGGCGATCCG
>JADGPC010000214.1 GCA_017882645.1 Streptosporangiales bacterium
CGATCAGGCGCAGCAGCGTGGTCTTGCCCGACCCGGACGGCCCGAGCAGGGTGAAGAACTCGCCCGGCCGGATCTCCAGGTCGACGCCGGCGAGCGCGACGACGGGACCGTAGTTCTTGCGCAGGCCACAGACGCGGATGGCGGCAGAGCCGCCGCCGTCTTGTGCGGCGGTAGCAGACTGCGCGGGACCTGAGCTAGCGGTCATTCGGCCTGTTGTACCACGTCAGCGGTGAACGGACAACGAGCAGGGGTGCCGAGCGCCTAATAGTTATAAACGCCGCATTAGCGGTGATCGGGCATTGAGCTGAGGGCGCCGGCACCGCCCGGCTCAGTCGCCGAACATCAGCAGGACGCGGTCTTCCCTGGCCCGGTACCCCAGCTTGATGTACAGCGAGTTGCTGGCCGAGTTGGCCAGGTCGGTGAAGAGAATCACGGACTCGGCGCCGCGACCGAGCGCAAGCTCGCTGATGGCGGCCGTGACCGCGCCGCCGTAACCGCGGCCGCGCCATTGCGGCGGCGTGTAGACCGGCCCCACCCGCGCGACTCCGGCGATCACCGCGGTCAGGCCGGCCAGCGACTTCGGCTCTCCTGCCGCCTCCCACAGCATCAGCTGCCCGCTGGCGAGCCGGCTCCTGACCACCTGACCGGGCGAGTCGTGGTCGCCGACCTCGGCGGCGAACGCCGAGAACCAGTTCGTCACCAGCGCCTCGTCCGCTTCCGTCCCGATCCTGGCCGCCCCGTCAGGGAAGGGGTCCGGCGCTGCCAGGGCGCCGAGCCGGTACAGGCGCATCCGCCGGCGCAGGTGGCCCGATGTCCCCGTCCGCTGCTGCCAGGCCCGACCGAGCGCGGCGACGTCGGGTTCTGGCCCGTTGATACCGGGAAGCCGCACGCCGCGGTCGGCGAGGGCCGCCGCCAGCTCATCGGCCGACTCGCCAGGCAGCCCGGTCAGGAGCATCGGGTGCGGCGGCGTCTGGAGTACCGCGGCGCTCACGACCCCGCCTGCTGACCACGATCCGAACAGCGGGGCCCCGTCGCCGTAGGCAGCGAGCCCGATCCTGGTCAGGCTGGCCAGCACGGACAGCAGCACCGTGTTGCGCACCGGCTCGGAGCTGAGCAGTCCGCCCGCGGCCGTCTGGTAAGCGTCGACGTCGTCGGTCAGGGTCCAGGCCATGGTTCATGCTGGCGAGCGGTGCGCCGTGCCGCAATTCAATTTCCGGCCGCCGCGGACCGGCGCACCGGGCGTCGCCGGGTCGCTACGACCGCCGGACAGACACGGCATGACGCGTAATTCTTCGTAGTTTCACGTCGGGCAAGCCGAGCGATGTAGCCTCACGCTCTGGCATGCCGGTCAATCTCGAGAGGATGCGCATGAAGGGCTTCAGGACGTTCCTGTTCCACGGCAACGTGATCGACCTGGCGGTGGCGGTCGTGATGGGCGTCGCGTTCAACGAGATCGTGCAGGCGCTGGTGAAGTACATCATTACCCCGCTGATCGCGGCGGCCGGCGGCACGCCCAACTTCAGCGCGCTCAAAGTCGGCCTCGGCAGCACCACGATCGATTACGGCCTGCTCCTGAACGCGGTGATCTCGTTCATCATCATCGCGGCCGTGGTCTACTTCCTGATCGTCGCGCCGGCGGGCAAGGTCATGGCGTTCAGCCAGCGCAAGAAGGAAGTCACCGAGCGACCGTGCCCTGAGTGCCTCAGCACCATTCCCATCAAGGCGACCAGGTGCATGTACTGCACGGCGACCTTGCCGCCGACAACTGCGCCGGCCGCGCCCGTCGCGGCCCGCTAGATCAGGTGGGCGACCAGTTATACGGGGTCGTCACGGCCAGGCACTCGAATCCGATCCGCTCCAGGATCGGCCTGCTCAGGTCCGATGCGTCGACCGTCAGGTATCGGTAGCCGCGCTGGGCGGCAAGCTCGGCCCGGTACCGCACCAGGGCACGGTAGATGCCCCGGCGGCGCCACTGCGGCAGCGTGCCGCCGCCCCAGAGCCCGGCGAACTCGGTACCGGGCAGGAACTCGGTTCTGGCCGAGCAGACGGGCTCATCGCCGGCCATCGCGATCACGATGTCGATTGTTTCCGGCGCATCGGCGAGCTGCGCGAGCAGCGAGTTGCGCAGATCTGATCGGTCCCGGCCGAAGACGAGCTCGCCCACCCGGGTCAGGCGGGCCACCCCGGCCTCGTCGTTCGCTCGCTCGAGCCGGACGCCGGGAGGCAGCTCCGCGGACCGCAGCGCGTCGCTGATCTCAGCGATCGCGGCCACCATCAGCGACTCGGGCTCGTCCGGGATGAACCCGGCCGCGGCCAGCCGAGCAGCCAGGTCGCCCGGCTCGTCGTAGCTGTACAGCTTCCACTCGAACTCCTCGCCGCGGCTCGCGAAGAACTGCACCTGCGCCGCGATGACCTCGTCCGCGCTGTCCGCGTCCAGGCTCGACCAGAACACGCCCGAGCCGTCCTGGCCCGGCGGGGCGAGCCGGCGGACCACGCTCGCGCCTGACTCGAAGGTCGCGGTCTCGAAGGTCGCGCCAGTGCCGTCCGCCTTGGTGCTCTGGCGTACCTGCTCGTTGTAGGCGGCAAGCGCCTCGGTCCGGTTCATGGCAGCAACATCATCATGGCGGCCGCGACCGCGCACCCCAATTTCCCGGGTGCTGCGGGCGCCCTGGTGCTACGCGCCGGGAACCGCACCCGGGCGCTTGGACCTCGACAGCCGCGGGATGGAGTAGCCGCGGGTGATCCGGTTGCGCTTGGCATAGCCGGCTGACGTGTGGTCCGGTCGCTCGTCATAGGCCGGATC
>JADGPC010000215.1 GCA_017882645.1 Streptosporangiales bacterium
GCGGCGATCACCGACGCCCTGAACCTGTCCAGGGCCATGGCGTACAAGAACGCCCTGGCCGGCCTGGACCATGGCGGCGGCAAGGCCGTCATCATCGGAGATCCCGAGGCGCTGAAGTCCGAGGCGCTGCTGCGCGCCTACGGCCGGTTCGTCGAGTCGCTCAACGGCCGGTACATCACGGCGTGTGATATCGGCACGTACAGCCAGGATATGGACGTGGTAGCCAGGGAGTGCCGGCACGTCACCGGGCGGACCGAGCCCCACGGCGGTGCGGGCGATTCCTCCGTTCTCACTGCGCTGGGGGTATTCCAGGGCATGCGGGCCGCGGCCGAGCACCTCTGGGGCACCCCGTCACTGCAGGGCCGGACGGTGGCCGTGGAGGGCGTGGGCAAGGTCGGCGGCCACCTGGTGGAGCACCTGATCTCCGATGGCGCCAGCGTGCTGGTCTATGACGTCAGCGCTGCCGCCGTGCAGCGCGTGCTGGCCAGTCGCCCCGAGGTCAGGGTTGCCGCCAGCCGGGGCGACCTGGTCACCGCCGGAATCGACGTCTACGCGCCATGCGCGCTGGGCGGCGCTGTCGACGACAGTACGGTTGCGGCACTAAGGGCCAGGATTATCTGCGGCGGCGCCAACAACCAGCTTGCCCACCCGGGCGTGGACAAGCTGCTCGTCGATCACGGCATCGTCTACGCGCCCGACTACGTGGTCAACGCGGGCGGCGTGATCCAGGTCGCCGACGAGCTCGAGGGCTTCAACTTCGAGCGCGCCAGGGCCAAGGCCGAGCAGATCTACACCACCACGAAGCGGATCCTGGCCCTGGCCGGACAGGAGGGCGTGCCGCCGTCGGTCGCCGCTGACCGGCTCGCCGAGCGCCGGATGACCGAGGTTGGAAGGCTGCGGGGGATCTGGCTCGGCACGTGATCGGGTCCGGCAAGGACCGCCGGAAGCGCGAGCCGCCCAAAACAGGTACGGTTGTCTATGTACGAAGGCACTAGCCACGCTCGGCTCCATGGGCTGGAACCGTAGCGCGGGCACTGACATGCACGAAATCCGGCAAGCCGGATAAGTGACGCAACGACAATGGGCATCAAGCCGCGGTGATCAGGGACCTGGCAGGTTCCGTAGTTTCGAGGGGGTCGAGCCAATGGGGCGCGGCCGAGCCAAGGCCAAGCAGGTGAAGGTGGCACGCCAGCTGAAGTACAGCGGTGGCGGCACTGACCTTGACCGGCTGCGGGCAGAGCTGGGCGTCGGCATGGATCAGCGGGATACCGGCGGACGGGACGCGTATGCGGACCACGGTGATCGCTACTCCCTGGGCGACGACGATGCCGACGAGGACGTCGACGATGAGGACGACGATGAGGACGACGATCCAGAGTGAGCGCGGCTAGCCAGCCGCGCTTACGGGTGCCGTCCGGTAACTTGCGCCTGGCCTGAGCCGACGACGATCTCGCCCAGTGGCCACGCCAGGACACCACGTTGCGTCAGCAATCCGATGGCCTGGTCGGCGTCGGCAGGTGCCACGACGGCGGTCATCCCGACACCCATGTTGAAGACGTGCTCCATCTCGTCGCTGTCCACCGAGCCGTACCCGGCGAGCAGGCCGAAGACGGGCGGTGGAGTCCAGCTCGACCGGTGCAGCAGCGCGTCCGCGTCCGGAGGCAGCACCCTGGCCAGGTTGGCCGCCAGGCCACCCCCCGTGATGTGGGCGAACGCATGAACCTGGCAGTCCCGCGCGAGGGCGAGACAGTCCCTGGCGTAGATCCGCGTTGGCGTAGCAAGCTCAGCGCCGAGCGGCTGGCCGAGCTCGGCGGGCTCCGCGTCAAGATCCAGGTCCGCGTCGTCCAGGATCTGCCTGACCAGCGAGAAGCCATTAGAGTGCAGCCCGGAAGATGCCAGGCCCAGCACGACGTCGCCGACCTTCACCAGGCCGGGACCTAGCAGCGAGTCCGCCTCGACCACGCCCGTCGCCGCACCGGCCAGGTCAAACTCGTCCGGCCCGAAATGCCCGGGATGCTCGGCCGTCTCGCCACCGATCAGCGCACAGCCAGCCAGCACGCAGCCTTCGGCGATGCCGCCGACGATCTCGGCGACTCGCTCAGGAACGACCTTCCCGCAGACGATGTAGTCGGTCATGAACAGCGGCTCTGCCCCGCATACCACCAGATCGTCGACGACCATGCCGACCAGGTCGATCCCGATCGTGCCGTAACTGCCCATTCGCCGGGTGATCACTACCTTGGTGCCGACTCCGTCGGTCGAGGTAGCGAGCAGCGGCCGGCGCATCGTGGCCAGCCGCGACGCGTCGAACAGCCCGGCGAAACCGCCGATCCCGCCAACCACCTCCGGGCCGGCCGTCTTGGAGACCGCGGCGCGCATCAGCGCGACGGCACGATCGCCCGCCTCGATGTCGACGCCGGATGCCGCGTAGCTCGCGCCGGACGCGCTCACTCGGCCAGGCCTCCGGCCACCGTGGTCTCCAGCATGAACTTGCCCTGCTCGGACTCACTGACCGGAACGGGGTAGTTCCCGTCGAAGCAGGCGCGGCAGAGCGCGCCGGCCGGCAGCGTGGTGGCCTCGGTCAGGCCGTCCAGCGAGACGAATCCGAGCGAGTCGGCCCCGATCGAGTCCCTGATCTCCTCCACGGCCAGGCTTCCCGCGATCAGCTCGGCGCGGCTGGCGAAGTCGATGCCGAAGAAACACGGCCAGGTGACCGGCGGGCTGGAGATCCTGACGTGCACTTCCGCTGCTCCGGCCTCGCGCAGCATGGTCACGATCGCCCGCTGGGTGTTGCCGCGGACGATCGAGTCGTCCACGACCACGACCCGCTGGCCGGCGATCACGTCACGCAGCGGATTGAGCTTCAGCCGGATGCCGCGCTGCCTGATCGTCTGGCTTGGCTGAATGAACGTGCGGCCCACATAGCTGTTCTTGACCAGGCCCTGACCGTAGGGGATGCCGCTGCCCTGCGCGTATCCGATGGCGGCCGGAGTACCCGATTCGGGCACCGGGATCACGAGGTCGGCCTCCACCGGGTGCTCGGCCGCCAGCCGCCTGCCGACCTCAACCCTGGTGGCCTGCACGCTGCGGCCGCTGATCGAGGTGTCCGGCCTGGCCAGGTAGACGTATTCGAACAGGCAGCCACGCGGGCTCGCCGCGGCGAAGGTGCGCGAGCGGACACCTCGTCCGTCGATCGCGACGAGCTCGCCTGGCTCGATCTCACGTACGAAGGCGGCGCCGACGATGTCGAGTGCCGCGGTCTCGCTGGCGACGACCCAGCCGCGCGGCAGCCTGCCGAGCACCAGCGGCCGGAACCCGTGCGGATCACGAGCCGCGTAGAGCGTGTCCGAGTCCATGAAGACGAGCGAGAACGCTCCCTGCACGCGCGGCAGCACGGCGAGCGCGTTCTCCTCGATGCTGGCCGGGCCGTCGCCGGCCGCGGGTCCGGCCGTGATGCCGGAGGCGAACAGCGAAGTCAGGACTTCGGTGTCCGAGGTGGCCGTACCGGCGCCGCGCGGCTGGCCGGCCATGGCGGCGAGTTCGAGCGTGTTGATCAGGTTTCCGTTGTGGCCGAGCGCCAGGCTGACCGACGGCGTGGCCCGGAAGGTCGGCTGCGCGTTCTCCCAGACCGATGACCCGGTCGTCGAATACCGGCAGTGCCCGACGGCGATGTGCCCCCGCAGCGTATTGAGCACCGACTCGTTGAAGACCTGGGCGACCAGGCCCATGTCCTTGAAGACCACGATCCTGGTGCCGTCGCTGACCGCGATGCCAGCGGACTCCTGACCTCTGTGCTGAAGCGCATACAGGCCGAAATAGGCGAGCTTCGCCACATCCTCGCCGTGCGTCCAGACACCGAACACGCCGCAGGCATCCCTGGGCGGACGGTCGGCGGAGCTCAGATCGTGGGTCAGTCGGCCGTCAGGCTTGATCACCAGCCAAGTCTAGTGAGCCGGCTGGGGTAACTGGTCGAGGCGGCCCGGCGCGCCAGCCCGGCCGGCCCAACCCGGGCGCCGCGCTAAGTGAGCGGGACGGCAGACGTCAGAGGCAGGTACGGCGAGAGATCGGCGCGCGGGCCGCTGGCCCGGACGGCGCCACCGGCCACGGCATCGGGCCATTCCGCCCGTCCTGTCGCGAGCATGACCCACGTCAGGGCGTCGGTCTCCACGACGTTCGGCGGGGTGCCGCGAGTATGGCGCAGGCCGGCGATGCACTGCACCGCGCCGAACGGCGGAACGCGCACCTCCACGGATCGGCCGGGGGCCAGCGCCTCGAGCAGCCCGAGGGCGTGGATCACGGCCCCGCGCAGTGCCTCCCGCTGCGGTGTCAGGCCGGCGTCCGCCGCCGCGATGACGCCGTCCAGGCTGGCGGCGCCGAGCGCGGGGACCGTCACCGGTCCGGACCACGGTCCCATGCCGAGCGCGGCTCGCTGCGCGGTTACCGCGTCGAGCAGTCGCTGCGGGTCGAGGCGTCGTGCTGGCATCGACAGCGACCGTAGCCGACCTCAGCCCGGCTCGCACAGCCGGCCGCAGGTCTTGGTCACCGAGCCAATCAGGAACAGCGTCGGCCCGGTTTCCGGGCACCGGATGGCTGACGTTGATGGCCAGGAACCACGGGCCATGGCAGGCCATTCGCCGTCACCTGGCTGACGCGCGGCCCGGGCAACGTGGTACGCAGCCTGCGCCTGGACTACGGCCGCGACATCGGACTTACCAGGCCGCGCTGGAGTTGCTGGCCAAGCGCCGTATAGGAAAGTGCGGACAAGCCTATAATCGCTGGCTATGCCCGGTCCGCTGAGCGCGCGTCCGCACCGAGCCGAGGGATCGTGGGTCCCTCGGCTGGCCGGCGTCGGGGTGATCGTGGTGCTCGCCGCAGGCGGCCTGATCGCTTACGTCGTCACGGCGCACCATGCGGGCCCGCCGTCGCGGCACCGCCATGCCGTCCTGTCGTCCAAGGTACTCAAAGTGCAGACGGTCGGAATCATCGATTTCGGCCCCGACGACGACCGCGACGCGTTCGCGCACGACGCCGACGACCACCCGCTGATGCTCCGGCCCACCCGCGGCGGCCTCAGCTTCGTGGCCATCCCGGCCGCCGAACTCGCGTCCGGCGTGCCGGTCTGGACCGCGGACCAGATGGCGGACGGCCGCGAGATCTTCATCTACGCCCCGACCGGCCAGTGCCTCGCCGTCCGCCGCGGGGGACTGCTCCGGCTGTCGCACTGCGACCTGAGTCTGAGCCAGCGCTGGCGGCCGCTCGACGAGGCGGCCTCGCTCGGGCAGGCCTTCGCGAAGTACGCCAGCGCGCAGACCGGGCGCTGCCTGACCGCGCCGGCGAAGAACCCCGGCCCGGCGACGCTGGAAACCTGCGGCCCGGCAAGGCTCAAGACCCAGGAGATCGCGTTCTGGTGGAACGCCTGACCCGGCCCAGGTCAGCCGAACAGCGCCGGCAGCGTGCGCCGGTGGACCGCGCTGAGCTCGGTCACCGGGATGGCGAACAGCCCGGTCACCTCGAGCGCCTGCCCCCCGGTCGCGCCCAGCGCCGTGGCCGGCACGCCGTGCTCGGCGCACAGCGCGGCGAACTCCGCCTCGGCGCCGGGCCGCAGCACCGCGAGCGCCCGCCCCGCCGACTCGCTGAACAGCCAGGTGAAGGGGTCAGCCGCGGCCGGCCCGGCTGGCAGCGTCAGCACGCAGCCAGTGCCGCCTTCGGCGCCCGGCGGGGCGGCCCGGTTCGCGCCGGTCAGGCAGCACTCGGCCAGCGCGAGCGCCAGGCCGCCGTCGGACAGGTCATGCGCCGCCGCCAGCAGGCCGGCGTCGGCGCCGGCCGTGAGCACCGCGGCCAGTCGCTGGTCCGCCTGCAGGTCAACGGCGGGCGGGCGGCCGCCGAGATGTCCGTGCACCACGTGCGCCCATAGCGACCCGCCGAACTCCCCGGCCGTGTCGCCGAGCAGGACGACCGGCTCGCCTTCCGCGCCGAACCCGCTTGGCAGCCGCTTGCGCACGTCCTCCAGCACGCCGAGCACCCCGACGACCGGTGTCGGCTGGATCGCCTCCGCGCCGGTCTGGTTGTAGAAGCTGACGTTCCCGCCGGTCACCGGAATGCCGAGAGCCAGGCACCCGTCGGCGAGCCCGCGCACGGACTCGGCGAACTGCCACATCACCGCCGGGTCCTCCGGCGAGCCGAAGTTGAGGCAGTTGGTCACGGCCAGCGGCCGGCCGCCGGACGCGGCCACGTTCCGGTACGCCTCGGCCAGCGCCAGCTGGGTTCCCGAATACGGATCGAGCAGGCAGTACCGGCCGTTGCCGTCGGTGGCGATCGCGACTCCGAGGAACGATTCCTCGTCGACCCTGAGCACCCCGGCGTCATGCGGCGTGCCCAGCACGGTGTTGCCGCGCACGTCCCGGTCGTACTGCTCGGTGACCCAGGCCTTGTCCGCGCCGGACGCCGACCCGGCAATAGCCAGCAGATCGGCTCGCAGCTCCGCGCCCGTGCCCGGCCGCGGCAGAGTGGCCGGATCGTCGCCGCGGAGCACGTCCTGGCTCGCCGGGCGCCGCATCGGCCGCTCGTAGAGCGGTCCGTCGGCCGCGCCGGCCGGCGGAATGTCGACGACGAGGTCACCATGCCAGCTCACCTCGAGCCGCCCGGTCGGCGTTACCTCGCCGATCACCGTCGCCGGGACGTCCCACTTAGCGCAGATCTTGATGAACTGGTCGAGATCGGCAGGCTCGGTGACGGCCATCATCCGTTCCTGCGACTCGCTCATCAGGATCTCGGGCGGGGTCAGGCCGCGATCACGCAGCGGCACCGCGTCCAGGCTCACGGCCATCCCAGCCTGCCCGGCGGCAGCCAGCTCGGTGGTGGCGCACGCGATGCCGGCCGCACCGAGATCCTGGATCGCCACCACCACTCCGGCGGCGTAGAGCTCGAGGCAGCACTCGATCAGCAGCTTTTCCATGAACGGGTCGCCGACCTGCACGCTCGGGCGCTTGGCCCGCTCCCCGCTCGCGTCGCCGGTTCCGAACGAGGCACTGGCCAGCACCGACGCGCCGCCGATCCCGTCTGGCCCGGTCGGTGAGCCAAACAGCACGACCTTGTTGCCGGGACCGCTCGCCTGCGCCAGCTTCAGGTCGGCGTGCCGCATCACGCCCAGGCACAGGGCGTTGACCAGCGGATTGCCCGAATAGCACGGGTCGAACACCAGCTCGCCGCCAATATTCGGCAAGCCAAGGCAGTTGCCGTAGAACGAGATGCCGCCTACCACGCCGGGTAGCACCCGTCTGGTGTCCGGCGCGTCAGCGGGCCCGAACCGCAGCGCGTCCATGACCGCGACGGGCCTGGCGCCCATGGCCAGGATGTCCCTGACGATGCCGCCCACGCCGGTGGCCGCGCCCTGGAACGGCTCCACGTAGGACGGGTGGTTATGCGACTCGATCTTGAACGTGACCGCGTAGCCCTGCCCCACGTCCACCACCCCGGCGTTATCGCCGATCCCGGCCAGCAGCGCGGTCGTCGGCGGCGCCTTGTCGGCGAACTGGCGCAGGTGCACCCGCGACGACTTGTACGAGCAGTGCTCGCTCCACATCACCGAGTAGATCGCCAGCTCAGAGTCGGTGGGCCGGCGCCCGAGCTGCGTCACGATGCTCGCGTACTCGGCGTCGGTCAGGCCGAGTGCGGCATGAGGCTGGCGCAGGCCTGGCGTCGCCGCGGCATCAGCCACCGTGTCAGGCCTGCTCATGCCGCGGCCGCTGGGGTCAGGATGGAGGAGAAGAATTTCAGTCCGCCGGTCCCTGGCCCGGTGAGCGGATCGATCGCGTGCTCAGGATGCGGCATCAGGCCGACCACGTTGCCGGCGGCGCCGGCGATCCCCGCGATGTCGCCGGCGGATCCGTTCGGGCTGCCGTCCGCGTAGCGGGCGACAACGAGGCCGCTGGTATCTAGATCGGCCAGCGTCTGCTGGTCGGCGGCGTAGGCTCCGACGCCGCTCTTCAGGACCACCGTGATCACCTCGCCAGGTGCGTAGCCGCTCGTCCACCCGGTCCGGTTGTTCTCGATCCTGATCCGCACGTCCCGGTTCACGAAATGCAGGCCGGTATTGCGGGTCAGCGCGCCGGGCAGCAGGTGGGCCTCGCAGAGCACCTGGAAGCCGTTGCAGATGCCGAGCACCGGCAGGCCCGCGTTCGCCGCCGGGATCAGCTCGGCCATCACCGGCGCGAACCTGGCGATGGCACCGCAGCGCAGGTAGTCGCCATAGGAGAAGCCGCCTGGCAGGATCACCGCGTCGACGCCGCGCAGGTCGCGGTCGCCATGCCAGAGCGGGATGGGTGTTCCGCCCGCTCGCGCGACCGCCCGGCTGGCGTCGGCGTCGTCAAGCGATCCGGGGAAGGTGACGATTCCGACCTTGAGCGTCAATGGCGTCCTCGATAGCATCCGCGCTGCCCTGGCGGCTGGCCAGGCCTGCAGGCAGGCTACCTGGTCAGCCGGCGTCCCTCAGCGCCCAGCCTCCCAGGTCGGCGAGCGGCGCGTCGTCCCGCCACTCGATCCGCTTGCGAAGCTGCACGACCGTGCCCCGGCCAGGCCCGGTGTGGAGGCTGACGTCGTCGACACACGCCCGCATGATCGCCATCCCGCGGCCGGACTCGGCCAGCTGGGCGACGTCGCTGCTCCTGCCCCGGCGGCCGAGCAGCGAGGCGGGGCGGACCGGCGGTCGCCGCAGGTGGCGGCTGAGGTGCCGACGGCGGGCAGCCCTGATCCTCGCCGGGTCGAAGCCGCGCCCGTTATCCAGCACCTGGAGCACGACCCGGCTCCGGCCGACCCGGGCGACGACGTCGTACCCCTGCCCCGGGCCGGCGTGCCGCAGCACGTTCGTGCACGCTTCGGTCGCGGCCAGCAGCAGGTCGGCAATACAGCCCTCGTCCACGCCGATGCGGCGGAGGGTGTCACCCAGCACCCTTCGCATCACCGGAATGCTGAGCGATTCGCGGGGAAACACTAGACAGAACCGGACATCTCTGGCCAGTTCTTGCGAGTGCAGCACCCGAGTTCGCATTGTCTCCTCTGGTTCCTCGACTACTCCTCGGCTCTTCTCACATTGTGAGAGTTTCCACAGCCGGGGCGCGGTAATCATAAACTCGGGCGATCTTCGGACGAACAGTGCGGTTCTCCCAGGTCAACAGACGACTACTGGCGGCGATTCCATAGGACGGGCCAGCTTGTGGCAGGGAGTTACATCGCCTGCGGCGGCTGGGAATCAGCGCCCGCGGCGGCGCTCGAGGAGACGGATGTTTGGATTCGCGCGGAGCGGTCAGGTGGGTGCCAGTGCAGAATCGTCGGACCGTTCAGGGACCGTGGATTGCGAATTCCTCGATGATCGGGTTTGCCAGCAATTCGGCGGCCAGTTCGGCGACCCGAATCGTCATCGGGCCCGCTTCGCCGGGCTCGCCAATCTCGACTTCGAACCGCTTGCCCTGGCGGACCGCGACCACCTCGGTGAAGCCGAGCCGGTGGCATGCTCCGGCGATCGCCTCCCCCTGCGGGTCGTGGATCTCCGGCTTCAGCATGACGTCGACAACTATCTTGGCCACATCACGCAGCGTACGCGAAGGCGGCACTTGACCGGCCATGAGAAGCGCCGAGTACTGTCACAGCGGAACACGATGACCGATGACCGCCCGTTCGCGCGCCGACGGGCGGCCTGAGCAGGCAAGGAGTGGCACGTGGCCGTCAAAGCTGCCGGGCAAGCTGCCTCCCCATCCCGATCCCACGATGAGCCGCCCCCGACGCCACAGCTGATCCAGCTGCTGACGCCCGAGGGCGAGCGAGCCGAGCACCCCGACTACCCGCTCGACCTGACGCCGGACGAGATCAAGGCGCTCTACCGCGACCTGATCCTGGTCCGCAGAATCGACTTCGAGGCCATCGCGCTGCAACGGCAGGGCGAGCTAGGGATCTGGGCATCGCTGCTCGGCCAGGAGGCGGCTCAGGTCGGCTCGGGCCGAGCGCTCGGCCCGCGCGACATGGCCTTCCCGACCTACCGGGAGCACGGGGTCGCCTGGTGCCGTGGCCTCGATCCGGCCAAGCTGCTCGAACTGTTCCGCGGCGTCAGCCATGGCGGCTGGGACCCCAAGGCCCACAACTTCCACCTGTACACGATCGTGATCGGGGCGCAGACCCTGCATGCGACCGGCTACGCGATGGGCATCCAGCGCGACGGCGCACTCGGCGAGGACGGCGAAGCGGCGATCGTCTATTTCGGTGACGGGGCGACCAGCCAGGGCGACGTGAACGAGGCGTTCATCTGGGCCTCGGTCACCAACGCCCCGGTCGTGTTCTTCTGCCAGAACAATCAGTGGGCCATTTCCGAGCCGCTCGACCGGCAGACCAGGATCCCGCTCTACCACCGGGCCCGCGGGTTCGGCTTCCCCGGCATCCGGGTCGACGGCAACGACGTGTTCGCCTGCCTCGCCGTGACCCGCCAGGCCATGCAGGCCGCCCGCGAGGGTCAGGGACCGACGCTGATCGAGGCGTTCACCTACCGGATGGGCGCACACACCACGACCGACGATCCGACCAGGTACCGGCTGTCCGCCGAGCTTGAGTCGTGGAAGCTGAAGGATCCGATCGAGCGGGTGAAGCAGTACCTGATCCGGTCGGGCATGGCGCAGGAGAGCTTCTTCACCGGCGTCAGCGCCGAGGCTGACGAGGTGGGCATCAGGATCAGGAAAGCGTGCCTGGAGATGCCCGACCCCGATCCCCTGTCGATGTTCGACCACATCTACGCCGAGCCGAGCGGGTTGCTCGAGGAGGAGCGGGCCCAGCTGGCCGCCTACCTGAGCTCCTTCGTCAGCGAGGAGGCCGCGCGATGACCTCGCCCGCCGCAGGCAAGCAGAACGCCGGGAAGCTCACGCTCAGCCGGGCACTGAACGAGGGCCTGCGCAAGGCCATGGAGAACGATCCCAAGGTCCTCGTCATGGGCGAGGACGTCGGCCGGCTTGGCGGCGTCTTCCGCGTCACCGACGGCCTGCAGAAAGACTTCGGCGAGGACCGGGTGATCGACACCCCGCTCGCCGAGTCTGGCATCGTCGGCACCGCGATCGGGCTCGCGCTGCGCGGCTACCGGCCGGTCTGCGAGATCCAGTTCGACGGATTCGTGTTCCCCGCCTTCGACCAGATCGTCTCCCAGCTGGCCAAGATGTCGTACCGGTCAGCCGGCCACGTCCGGCTGCCGGTCGTCGTGCGCATCCCGTTCGGCGGCGGCATCGGCGCGGTCGAGCACCACAGCGAGTCGCCTGAGGCGCTGTTCGCCCACATAGCCGGCCTGCGCGTGGTGGCGTGCGGTGACCCGGCCGACGGCTACGCGATGATCCAGCAGGCGATCAGCTGTGACGACCCGGTCATCTTCTTCGAGCCCAAGCGGCGGTACTGGGACAAGACCGATGTCGACCTGGCCGGAGGCGTGGCGGCCGCGCTTCCGATCGATACCGCGCGAACGCTCGTCACCGGCACGGACGTGACCCTTCTCTGCTACGGGCCGATGGTCAGGACCTGCGTGGAGGCAGCCGTCGCGGCGCAGGAGGAAGGCAAGTCCATCGAGGTCATCGACCTGCGGTCGCTGTCACCGCTGGACACCGAGACGATCTTCGCCTCGGTACGCAAGACCGGCCGGTGCGTGGTCGTGCACGAGGCGGCGGTAACCGGCGGAATCGGCGGCGAGATCGCGGCGCGCGTCTCGCAGGAATGCTTCTACCATCTGGAGGCCCCCGTGCTGCGAGCCGGCGGCTACACGACGCCCTACCCGCCGTCCCGGATCGAAGATCACTACCTGCCCGACCTTGACCGGGTGCTCGATGTCGTCGACCGCGCCTTCGGCTACTGAGAGGACGTCATGTCAGAGCTCAAGCAGTTCAAGCTCCCCGACGTCGGCGAGGGCCTGACCGAGGCGGACATCGTCAGGTGGCTCGTGCAGCCCGGCGACAGGGTCACTATCAATCAGATCATCGTCGAGATCGAGACGGCGAAGGCCGTCGTGGAGCTGCCGAGCCCCTATGAGGGCGTGGTGCAGGACCTGCTCGTGCCGGAGGGCACGACGGCCGACGTCGGCATGCCGATCATCTCGGTGCAGGTCGGCGCGGACGATTCGGGCGGCGCACCGGGTTCTGGCGGAGCGGCCAGGGCCGGTGCGAACGATGACGCCGGTCCCGCCGACGCGGGCGGGGGCGCGGCGGGCGTGCCCGCACCGCCGGCCGAAGTCTCCGAGCCGCCTGCCGAGGGGGCGGTCGAGCCTGGCATCTACGGCAGCCCGGCGCCCAGGGAGGAACGCCAGGCCGTCCTGGTCGGCTATGGCGTCAAGCTCGGCGCGACCAAGCGCCGGACCAGGAAGCCCGTCCCGGCCGACGCCGGCGCTCAGGCCAGCACCACCCAGGCCACCCCCGCCCAGGCCGCTGCCACCCAGGCCGCTGCCGCCCAGGCCGCTGCCGCCC
>JADGPC010000216.1 GCA_017882645.1 Streptosporangiales bacterium
CCTCGCCGAGAAAGTCCCGCCCCTCGTTGCGTGCCTTGATCATCGCCTCGCAAGCGACGCGGTTCGCGGTTGCCCCGGCCGCGATGCCCATCGGATGCCCGATCGTGCCTCCGCCGAACTGAAACACGACGTCCTCGCCCAGGTAGTCGAGCAGCTGGTGCATCTGACCGGCGTGGATGCCGCCGGAGGCGACGGGCATCGTGCCGGGCATGGAACCCCAGTCCTGGTCGAAGTAGATGCCGTTGGCCAGATTCGCCGGAACGAACGACTCGCGCAGCGTGTCGTAATACCCGCGGGTATTCGACGGGTCGCCTTCCAGCTTGCCGACCACGGTCCCGGCGTGGATGTGGTCGACGCCGATGAGCCGGCACCACTTGGCGATCACGCGGAAGCTCACGCCGTGCGTCTTCTGGCGGGTGTACGTGCCGTGACCAGCCCGGTGCAGGTGCAAGAGCACTCCGTTGCGGCGGGCCCACCGCGACAGCGAGTGCAGCGCGGTGTAGCCGACCGTCAGGTCGGCCATGATGACGACGCTGCCCAGTTCCTTGGCGAAATCAGCCCGCTCGTACATGTCCTCCATCGTGGCGGCGGTCACGTTGAGGTAGTGGCCCTTGATCTCGCCGGTCCGCTGCTGGGCCTGGTTGACGGCCTCCATCGTGAACAGGAACCGGTCCCGCCAGCGCATGAACGGCTGGGAGTTGATGTTCTCGTCGTCCTTGGTGAAGTCAAGGCCGCCGCGCAGTGCCTCGTAGACGACCCGGCCGTAGTTCCTGGCCGACAGGCCGAGCTTCGGCTTGGTGGTAGCGCCCAGAAGCGGCCGGCCGTATTTGTTGAGGTACTCCCGCTCCATGACGATGCCGTGCGGCGGACCCTGGTAGGTCTTGACGTAATGCAGCGGTATGCGCATGTCCTCCAGCCGCAGGGCGCGCAGCGCCTTGAAGCCGAAGACGTTCCCGATGATCGAGGACGTCAGGTTCGGAATGGACCCTTCCTCGAACAGGTCGATGTCATAGGCGATGTAGGCGATGTACTCGCCCTCCCGGCCGGGCACCGGGTCCACCCGGTAGCACTTGGCCTGGTAATGATCGTACGCAGTGAGCCGGTCGGTCCAGACGACCGTCCAGGTCGCGGTCGACGACTCTCCGGCCACCGCCGCGCCCGCCTCCTCCGGCGGGACGCCTGGCTGGGGCGTGATCCGGAAGGCAGCGAGGACGTCGGTGTCCCTCGGCGTGTAGTCGGGCTGCCAGTAGCCCATCTCCGCGTACGGGATGACCCCTGCGCTCCAGCGTTCCTGACCTGACCCCGGCTCCATGGCTCCTCCGTCGGCTGGTGTCTTCGCGTCGCACCCGCCAGCTCGGACGCCCCGCCGGCTCGTGCCTCTCGGTTGGTGCCCGCTGACTCGTGCTCCCACGCTCCACCGTGCCAGCCGAATGCTTCACTGTCTATTGAATGTTTCGCGCTAATTCATAAGTTAATACTTACCACTGGAGTTCGCCGGTCCTGGCCGCCGGAAGCCTGCGTGGCGCACCGCGTGCTCCACCAGCCGCGCGGCCGGCAGCACGAGCTCGCTGCCGTGCCCGACCAGGTACCAGTCACGGTGCAGCGGCGTGCCCGGCACGTCGACCGCGGCCAGCGTGCCCTCGGCGAGCTCGGCGGCCACCCCGTCCCTGGACACGAGCGTGACGCCGAGCCCGACGATGGCCGACTCCCTGATCGCCCCGTTTGAGCCCACCACGAGCGTTGTCGGTGCGATGTCCAGGTCCGCGAGCAACCCGTACGTCGTCGTCCGGGTGCCCGATCCTGGCTCGCGCAGCAGCCAGGTCTGCCTGGCCAGCCAGGACAGCAGGTTCGTGGCGGCGGCCGGTGCGCCCGCCGCGAGATCCGGAGCCGCCACGACCACGAGCTCGTGCGGGCGCACGGCGTGCACGGCAACGTCCCAGCCGGGCTCAGGACTGCCCCCCAGGATCAGATCCACCTGGTGGCGATCGAGCAGGGCGTGGACCCGCTCCCGGTTGCCGACCTCAAGCCGGACGCCGGTCTGCGGGTACTGCCGCCGGAACCCGCCCAGGATCGCCGGCGCAACCTGCTCGGCGGCGGTGGTGACCGCGGCGATCCGCAGCTCACCGCGCTCAGGGTCGGCGGCCGCGGCCGCAGCGAGGCCGGCCTCGTCCAGCAGGCCGAGAATCCGCCGTACGTACCCCGCGTACGCCTCGCCGGCCGCGGTCAGCCGGAGCCCGCGTCCCTCGGGCAGCACGAGCGCAACCGTCAGCGACTTCTGCAAGGCGGCCATCGACGCGGAGACGGCCGCCTGGGTGACGACCAGCTCCTGCGCCGCGGCCCGGACCGACCCGTGGTCGGCGACGGCCAGGAAAGTTCGCAGTTGGTTAAGAGTCACCGGCGCTCTCCGAGGGAAAAGTTAAGTATGAGCTTAGCAATCCGGTCAGCGGCTTGCTTGCCTGCCATGCCTGACCAGGCGCCGACGTCAGCTCGGCGCTGCGGCTCCCCGTCACGCCACCGGGCCGCACGACTAGCCCCCGCCACCAGGGCCGGGCCGCACGACTAAACCCCCGCCACCGGGCAGCGCTCGCCAGCGGGGAGAATCGCGTCGTGCAGAGCTACTTCTCAGCCTTGTCCCACCTTGAGTGCGGCCGGTGCGGCTCGGGTTACGACGCCACCGCTGTGCAGGGTCTGTGCTCCTGCGGCTCGCCGCTGCTGGCCAGGTATGACCTCGACCGAGTCGCCGCGCTGGTCAGCCCCCGCGACGTCGGCGGCCGCGGGCCGGACCTATGGCGCTATCACGAGCTGCTGCCGGTCGGCGACCCCGCCCGGATCGTGAGTCTCGGCGAGGGAATGACTCCCCTGCTGGCAATGCCGAGGCTGGGCCGGGCGCTCGGGCTGCCTGGGCTGCTGATGAAGGACGAGAGTCTCGTTCCGACCGGCACCTTCAAGGCGCGCGGCGCCGCGGTCGGCGTGTCCCGCGCCGCCGAGCTCGGCGTGACCGGGGTGGCCATGCCGACCAACGGCAACGCGGGAGCTGCCTGGGCGCTCTATGCCGCTCGGGGCGGCCTGCGCAGCCTGATCGTGATGCCAGCCGGCGCGCCTGCCATCACCAGGGCTGAGTGCGCCGCGGCCGGAGCCGAGCTGTACCTGGTCGACGGGCTCATCGGCGACGCAGGCAGGCTCATCGCCGCCGCCCTGCCCGGCCGGCCTGGATTCCAGGACGTCTCCACGCTCAAGGAGCCGTACCGGCTGGAAGGCAAGAAGACGATGGGGCTGGAGATCGCCGAGCAGCTGGGCTGGCGGCTGCCCGGGGTGATTGTCTATCCGACCGGCGGCGGTGTCGGCATCATCGGCATCTACAAGGCGCTGCTCGAGATGCGCGAGCTCGGCTGGGTCACGGGCGACCTGCCCCGGCTGGTAGCCGTCCAGGCCAGCGGCTGCGCGCCGATCGTCACCGCCTTCGCCGGCGGGGCCAGGCAGAGCGAGCCCTGGCCGGACGCCAGGACGGTAGCGTTCGGCATCACCGTGCCCAAGGCACTCGGCGATTTCCTCGTCCTTGACGCGCTGTATGCGACCAGCGGCACAGCTGTCGCCGTCGACGACGAGGAGCTCCTCGCGGACCAGCGCGAGGTGGCCAGGCTCGAGGGATGCTTCATCTGCCCGGAAGGTGCCGCCTGTTTCAGCGCCGTTCGCCGGCTGCGCGATTCCGGCTGGCTGTCGGGCAGCGACGAGGTAGTCGTGCTCAACACCGGCACCGGGCTGAAGTACCCGGACGCCGTGCCGGTCGACGTCCCGCTGCTCGCCCCCGCCGACGTCCTGCCCTGACCAGGGCCGGCGGCCCGCGCCGCCGCTGCGCGCGAGAAGATCTGGGGATGGACGATCCGTACGACCTCGCGCGCTTCGTGGCCGCCCAGGACGCGGGCGGCACCTACGAGCACGCCGTCGCCGAGCTTCGCGCTGGCCGCAAGACCAGTCACTGGATGTGGTTCGTGTTCCCGCAGATCGCGGGACTTGGGCAGAGTCCCACCTCACGGCGGTACTCGATCTCCTCGCTGGACGAGGCGCGGGCGTACCTCGATCACCCGGTCCTCGGCCAGCGGCTGCGCGAGTGCGCTCGCATC
Source organism: Streptosporangiales bacterium (assembly GCA_017882645.1). GTDB lineage: Bacteria > Actinomycetota > Actinomycetes > Streptosporangiales > Streptosporangiaceae > Chersky-822. The sequence continues at coordinate 4,122 of JADGPC010000216.1, forward strand.
CTCGCCGAGCTCACCGGCCGCGACGCGGAGCGGATCTTCGGCGCCGTCGACGCGCTGAAGCTGCGCTCGTCGATGACGCTTTTCCGGCTGGCCGCCCCTGACGAGGCACTGTTCGGCCAGGTCCTGGCCAGCTACTTCGACGGCATGCCCGACCCGGCGACCGAGCAGCTCAGCTGATCGCCTCGGCCGGCCATCGTCTCGTCCGGCACCATGGTGCTATGCCCCGCTGGACCTGCCCGCGGTGCGACCGTGAGTTCGGCCGCGCCAGGCAGTCGCACACGTGCGTCCCCGGGGTGACCGTCAACGCGTCCTTCGCCGGCCGTCCGCCCGCGCTGCGCGCGATCTACGACGAGATCATCACGCACGTGGCCGGCCTCGGCCCGGTTCACGAGGACGCCGTCTCGGTCGGCGTGTTCCTCAAGGCCGACCGCAAGCTAGCTGAGGTGCGGCCGCGATCGCGGGATGTCTGGCTGGCCCTCTACCTGCCCAGGCCGGACCGCAGTCCCAGGTTCGCCCGGGTGTACGACCCTGGCCGCACTCGCGTCGTCCACGTCCTGCTGCTCCGCGAGCCAGGGGACGTCGACGAGCAGGTCCGCCGCTGGCTGACCGAGGCGTTCATGCACGCGTCGGACTGAGCCTGCCTCAGCCCCTTATTCGCGCGCGAGCATGGCGACGGCCTCGCGCTCCAGGTCCACGTACGGCTCGCCGCTGACGTCGACGGCCACCCGCTCGATCGTGCCGCCCGTGAACCGGTGGGGCGGCTGGCCGGGATAGTCGTCGGTCACCGCCGCTCCGCTGTCCCGCCCGACGCACAGGCCCTCGCCGGCCAGGCTGAAGTTCCCCGGCTGGGTCTTGATCCGGCCCTCGCCGACCTTCCGGTCGCCGTGATACAGCGACAGGATGCCCGTCGCGACTCCCGGCGGATCCTCGCCGTCCTTGTCGAACGAGGCCGACAGGATGATGTTCGCTCCGGCCGGGACCGGCTCCGACCCGTCCACCTTCTGCTCGGACAGGCCGACGAAGTTGTAGACGTAGTGCAGCAGGCCATCTTTCACGTACAGGCAGTGCCCGCCGAACCTGGCGCCGTGCGCGAACAGCACGCCCTCCGGCCGTGCGCCCGCCGGGATGTCGACCAGCGCGCCGATCGAGTACGACCGGTTGCGGATGTTGACCGCCTGCGCCTCAGGCACGGCAGCCGTACCTGGGAAGTAGGCGTAGCGGTTGCGCGCCGCGGACAGCTGCGGGCGCGGTGTACTGATGATCTCCAGCGGGGACCGGTCGTCTAGCGGGAACGCCTGGTTGGCGCCGGCCTCGGCGAACCACAGGCTGATCAGCTCGCGCAGCTTGCCCGGCTGCTCGGCCGCCAGGTCGTGCAGCTCGGCCCGGTCCACCTCGGTGTGGTACAGCTCCC